>JAFQPT010000020.1 GCA_017411665.1 Oscillospiraceae bacterium
CGATTTTACAAACGTTTCCGCATGTTTTTCGACCTCTCCACCGCAAGCGGTCCCCCTCAGCTCTGCACACCCACAAGGGGCGCCCTTCGCAAGGGGAGGCAAGGTTGCGGCAGTTTACCAACTCTTCAAATTCCGATTTCTCAATTTGTCACATATCACGCAATTCGCAAACGGAAACAAGCCCGACAGCAAACGCTGTCGAGCTTGTTCTATGTTTTGTGAAACGGCTCTTTCGGGATGGCGCTGATTCGGATTATGCCCACATTGCGCGCATCAGTTCGGGGTATACATCGTCAACGATCTTTACGATACGTGCGATCAGTTCCATTGCACTGGCTGCGGGATTGGGGTCTGCGACCAGATAGTCGTATTCTACGTTGATGTCGCCGTCTTCAGCCATCAGGAACTTTACAAAGCGATACTTTGCGTTCAGCTTGTTCAGAACAGGCAGGACCTTTTCGCGGCGGGATTCGTCAACGGATACCAGACCGAAGATACGAACTGCTACGTCGTTGTCGTTGTCGGTGCTGATGAAGCGGATTCTATAGGAACCACCGTTCTTGATGCCGAACTGCAGCCATACGCTGGAGGAGTTGCCGACTTCTTCGGTGAATACCTTCAGGTTGCCGTTCTGCTTCAGGGTTTCGTAAATCTTAGTGGTCATCTGATACATATGTTTCTTCTCCTTTTTTATATCCATTCAGTTGGTGCGGATTGGGGATGCTGCAAAGCTGCAGCGGTGAATCAGCGATGTCTGCCGCAGGGGATACGCTTGATTACGATGAAGGGGGGATAGGGAACGAATACGACAACGATTCTGCCGCCCCAGCAGCCGCCGGCGACGTTATCCAGAGTGTCTTCGGACAGTTCCCCTTCGGGAGTTTCTACCAGAGCTGCCAGCTCTGCTTCGGTTGCTTCGATGCCGTTGCGGACCAGAATTTCCTTCAGCGCTTCGATGCTTTCTGCGGATTCGATTTCCTTCTTGACAGCTTCATTCTGCTGCAGAGCTTCCAGTTTTTCAAGATTCATAATATTGACCTCCGTTTTATGATCGGTGTAGTTTGTTTTCTTGCCTATATATACACCGTTTTTCGGCGGATGTTACACCGTTGAAACGGAGAACGGAAACAAAAAAAGGAGCGACAAACGTCGCTCCTTTTTGAGGATTTTTGTGTGTTTACAGGGTCAGGGAAGGTGCGGAGTAAACTCTTGCGGCATATTCCTGATCCAGCATGTACAGGCCCTTGGGGTCCTGGCCGAACAGCTTGTAGCGGCTGACCATGGAGTCTGCGGAGTCCTCTTCTTCCATCTGTTCGTCCACGAACCAGTCCAGGAACTTCATGGTACGGTAGTCCTTTGCCACATGTGCTTCGGGGTAGATGTTGTTGATGAGGGAGGTGACATAGCGCTCATGCTCGGCGGCGATGACCAGAGGATCAATGACGTTCTCAAATACCTTGTCAGGCTTTGCAATAGGCTCAAGAGTGACATCAAGGCCGTTATTCTGCATGTACTTCATCATCA
>JAFQPT010000235.1 GCA_017411665.1 Oscillospiraceae bacterium
CTACTCGGCTATGGGCATGACCCTCGACGGCGGCGATGATACCCTTGAGCTGAAGGCCACCGGCAAAGCGACTCTGGTGCTCATGGGCGAAGAATTGCCCTGCAAATGGACACTGGAAGGCACCGATTTTGTAGTGGATGCAGGCGGCATGGAGTTCTATGGCACACTGGAAAACGGCATCATCGCTCTGAACATTTCCGACATGATCTTCACCTATGAACGCGACCCCGAAACTGCTCCCCCGGTATCCGAGGAAGCCTCCGAACAGGGCGGCGGACTGTTCTGCTCTCATGAATGGGTGGAAGCAAACTGCCAAAGCCCCAAGACCTGCAGCATCTGCGGTAAGACCAAGGGTAAGACCGTTGATCATGTGTTTTCCGAAGCTTCTCACCAGAATCCTCCCACCTGCTTTACCTGCGGTTTGACCAACGGCGAAAAGCTGCCTGCTGAAATGGAAGTACACGGTATTACCGAGTTCATGGAACTGGGTCAGACCTATGACTACACAACCTTGACCAAGTATAGCCACGGTGAGCAGGCCACTGTGGGTAAGCTGGAGGTTGTCAGCTATGACATCGTGGAATCTACGGACAAGTACCCTGCCAAGGAGGGCTACGAATGGCGCATTGTCACAATGAAAGCGGTGTTCTCCGATAAAAAGGCCAGAGGCTATGGCATTTCTCCCAGCTACTGTCATGAGGATTATTACAATATCAAGCTCCATGACGATACATCTTGGTCTGATGATGAGTACGGTTATCACACCGTTTTATACAACAATAAAGAGTACGAAATCTTCTATGATTTCACCGATGAGTGGTCCGGCTGGAAAAACCACAAAAATACCTACACCTGTACCTTCGCAAGCTGTGTTCCGATTGGTTATGACGGTGTAGTGGTTGGACCTATCAATGATGGCGTTGAGTACCCCGAAGGCGGATATATCTACGATATTTATAACACCACAGACTTCTGTCTGTTCCGCTGTGATTGATGCTTGGCGACTCGTATAAAAACGGGAGGGGCTGCCTTTGAAAAAGACGCCTATGATATTGCTGCTGATTGCACCCTATCTTTTGGTGATGGTGTGCAGCATAACAGGCATGGATTTTTCCATTGGAATTTGCGCATACGCAGCCCTTCTTGTATTCAATGTGATTTACGCATTTTGGATGCCGAAGCAGGGCTTTGCGGGGAAACAGATTTTGTTTTGGAATCTGCTGCTGAAGCTGTGCCATATCCCACTGATGGTTCTGATTGGAATGGTCATCTTGATGACCTCGCTGATTGGTGGGGAAGGTATGGGTGACGAGGCTCCGACGATGGTGCTGATTGGGCTGACGGTCTGCTATGTTCTGCAGCTTGCCTCTGCTGCATTTGGATGCAGCGGACTGCTGTGGTACCGCAAGCAGGGAGCTGTGTCTGCGGTGGGGATGACCGCTGCGATGATGGCGCAGCTGATTCCTTGTGTGGATGTGATTGGCTCTATCCTCTGCTATTTCGTATTTCGCAATAAAGAACAAACAATCGGGGAAAGGAGATGACACAAGATGAAGCTGATGCTCATTGAAAAAGACCCCATGGCCCGCAAGCTCATGGAGTTATACATAGAAAGTGCCGAGGATTTGCAGTTTGTGTCCTCCTATGCCCATTGGGACGCCGCGCGGGAAAACGGCATCCCTTGTGGGCTGCAGATTGTGATTGCGGATGCTTCCGCAATATCTGTGTCGATTGGGGCGAAAGCTGAATACCCCGATTTGAAGTTTATTGCTGCGATTGATTCCGATGCTCTATGGATTCCTGTTGACGGAGTAGACAATGTTTGGGTGAAGGATGGGGAAGCGGAAAGCTTTCTTGCGGTCATCCGCGGTACCGCAGCAGGGCAGCAGATGAAACATACGCAGCTTCCGATTGTAATGATTGGAAAAGCACGCAGCGACGAAATGACAAATCGTGAGCTGGAAGTGCTGCGGGAAATTGCACTGGGAAAGACTGATTCGGAGATTGCGGAAGCGCTGTGTTTGTCTGTGTCGACTGTGAAATATCATATTCGAAATCTGTGGAATAAGACAGGGCTTATCAACCGCACTCAGCTGGCAGTTGCGGCAGGAAAAGCGGGACTGTGATATGAAAAAACTATTCTTTCGGACAGTTAAATTGTTTCAAAGGCTTTGGTAAAATACAATATGTATTATCATGTGAATTGTGGAGTAGTCTGCGGTTTGCATGGGCGGTCAAGGAGAGAAGTGCAGTATGAAGGTAAAAAACGGTTTTATTTTGCGTAAGGTGGGCAAGCAGTTTGTGGTTGCCGCTACCGGTGAAGCAAGTAAAAATTTCAACGGCATGATTCGCCTGAATGACGAAGCTGCCTATGCCTTCGAGCTTCTGCAAAAGGGCATTACCGAGGAAGACTTGGTTGCTGCGTTGCTGGAAAAGTATCCCGCAGACGAGGCGGAAACCAAAGCCGATGTGGCAAACTTCCTTGCCAAGCTGAAAGAGGCGGATGCCCTTGTTTGATTCCATCCATATTGCCGAATATGACAGCCTGATTCGAGAAGTCCTGGACTCTGACGGGGAATTCCGAATCTACCCCCACGGCACCAGCATGCTTCCCTTGCTGCGGCAGGGAATCGACTCTGTGGCTTTGCGTAAGCTGGACAGAGCGCCTCAAAAGTTTGATATTCTCTTTTATCAACGTGCGGATGGCAGTTACATTCTGCACCGTGTGAAGCAGGTCACTCCCGATGGATTGATTCTGTGGGGCGATAATCACGACGTGCTGGAATACGGCGTGACCGATGATATGATTATCGGATACGCTGCCCGAATCTTTCGGGGTGAAACAGAAATAAACTGCGACAGCTTCCTGTATCGTACATATTTGTGGCTGTGGCAGTTTATGAAGGTGCGCAAACTCGTTTTGCCCACCGTATATAAACTGAGAGAAAGGAGAAACAAATAAATGCTGAAGATTGAAGTTATCCGTTTCGAAGCTGAAGACGTAATCACCGCTTCCGTAGAACAGAAGTGCATTTGCCCCACTGACGATAGCGCAATATGCTCTTCCTCTAGTCACTACGGCCCCAACGGTGAAGTTTGCCCCGGTGAACCTTACACTTACCCCAATGGCAAAACCATTTATACTCACCACTGCCCTGTAAACTGATTAGTTTATGACGGACAAACTTATGCCGCCGCGTATGCGGCGGCATCGCTTTTTATTATGATAGTAATCCGAACATGTTCGGTTTTGATATAGGAAGGATGGAACGAACGATGCCCATCAACAATCAATGTGCCGACTATTGTATTGCGGTGATTCGCGCTGTGATGCGGGAACGGGAAGTGCCTGCGATGCCTCAAGACATCTCTCTGCAGGAACTGTTTGACTTTGCAAAGATGCACAGTGTTGAGGCTTTGGTATATCACGGCCTGTGTGAGTTGGAATTGAATACCGATGATTCCGTGTGGATGGACTGGGAAAAGCGCGCCAATATGCTGCTGACCCAAAGCATCGTGCAGTTGGCAGAGCGTGACATCCTGTTTGAAGCCTTGCCTGCGGCGGGGGTTCGCCTGCTGCCTGTAAAGGGCTGCTGGCTGAAGGAGCAGTACCCCGACATTGACTACCGCCAGATGTCCGATTTGGATATGCTGATTCATCCCGAGGATGCAGAGAAAGCGGAAGCAGTGATGCTGGAACTGGGATATGAAAAGGAAGAGGGTGGTGCGGAAAACCATGACGGTTATTCCAAACCACCGTATATGGGCGTGGAACTGCATTTGTCTCTGCTGCCGGAGGAATATGACTTCGAAGGGTATTATGATACTGTATGGGAACGCGCCGTTTCTGTTGAGGGATATCCTGCGGTATATCGTTTGAAACCCGAGGACGAATACATCTTCTACCTGCTGCACCTGCGCAAGCATGTGCTGTTTGCGGGTACGGGGATCAAGAGTTATTTGGATAGTGCGGTGTATCGTATGATTTATCCGAACATGGATGATGCGTATCTGCTGCGGGAGTATGAGAAACTTGGTCTGACGGAGTTTGTTTCCCGTGTGGAAGCATTGGCTGACTGTTGGTTTGTCAGTGGGGTGGCTGTTCCCCAAAGCTTAGAGAATATGGCGAACAATGTGCTTTGCGCAGGCACATACGGTACTGAAACCCAGCGTGAAATATTAACAAAACGAGGATTTTGGACGAGGTACAGAAATCCCACAGTGGGGAAGCTGATGTATCTTCTGTCCTGCTTGTTCCTGCCTTTGGAAGCTATGCAGGAGCTTTATCCTGTTTTGAAAAAAGTATCGGTGCTGCTGCCTGTGATGTGGATCTGGCGTCCTGTTGCCAAGATGTTTACCGATCCCAAGGCACTGAAGAATCGTGTGCAGCGTGC
>JAFQPT010000236.1 GCA_017411665.1 Oscillospiraceae bacterium
GAAGTTCTTGGTCATTTCGTCTTCAGCATCAGCGGAGAAGGGAGTCAGCAGGATAACGCCTTCAGCCAGAGAGGTGTCGAAGTTTTCCAGAGTCAGAATTCCGTCCATGCCGTCAACGCCAACGATGGTGGGTTCGTAGCCCTGCTTATCAGCTTCAGCCAGAATCAGAGCTGCGGGCTGGTAGTAGATGGGCAGGAACAGAGTGTCAGCGCCTGCAGCCTTAGCAGCGGTAACCTGTACGGAGAAGTCGGTAGCGGTGTCCTTGGTGAAGGTGCCTTCGTAAACGATGTTCAGACCTTCAACTGCAGCCTGTGCGATGAAGCTGTCGCGGATACCCTGAGAGTAAGCATCGTCGTTGCGGTAGATAACAGCAACCTTTTCAGCGTTTACAGTGGACTTGATGTAGGTAGCGGGACCAACGCCCTGGTCGGGGTCGGAGAAGCAAACCTGGAATACGTTGTCGTTACCTTCGGTAACAGCGGGAGAAGATGCGGAAGGAGTCAGAGCGAACATCTGATCCTTGTAGGACTGGGGAGCAACAGCCTGACCTGCACCGGAGGTAACAGTACCTGCGGATACCAGCATGCCGTCGTCGATCATCTTGTTGTAAGCGTTCAGTGCGGTTTCGCCGTCAGCAACGTCATCTTCAAACAGCAGCTCCAGCTGCAGACCGCCCTTAGCGTTTACTTCTTCAATAGCGATTTCCATGCCGTACTTAACAGCGGTGCCGTAAATTGCAGCATCGCCGGTCAGGGGGCCGGAAATACCAACCTTGATTGCGCCGTTTGCATCAGCGGAATCATCGCTGCCGCCGCAAGCAACCAGACCGAAGCACAGAACCAGAGCCATCAGCATAGCAATCAATTTCTTCATCATTTTATCCTCCTTATGGCTTCTTTTCTTCTTTACCGAGTTAAAGGAGAAAAGAAAATCTTGTTTGAAATTATATTATTATATAAGGTGTTTGTCAATCAAAAGATCGGCCTTTCCAAAATATGTACGAATACGTAAAAATAGACTTGAAAAATCTGTGCATCGTGGACATAAGTTGATTGAGAATTGTGAAAAAAGAAACAAATATTTTTATTATTTTGCTGTTTTGCTTTAAAGTTTTTAGCAAATAACAAAAAAGCAAAAAAAGACAGATTTTGAAAAATCAAATCTGTCTTTTGTGTGCGTACATTTGTTGTGCTGAAAAAACCAATCAGAAAGAACTGTTGTATCTGCCGTATGCCACAGGGCCCGGTGTGGGCTGGGAAACGGTTTCGGGGATATCCTCATCCAGTGTGACCATGACGGTCAGATGCTGCTGATTGCGATAAACACCCAGCTCTACGGTATCTCCCGCATGATAGCTGCGGACAGCGGCCTGCAGATCGTCACGGGAATAGACATCCAGACCACCAAAGCGGTAAATCACATCGCCCAGATGCAGACCTGCCTGCTCCGCACAGGAACCGGGCTGGATATAGCGGATATACGCACCTTCTACAGAGTTATAGTACATGGCGGCTCTGGCGGACATGGTTTGAGCATCTACACCCAGCTTTGCCTTGCCTGTGACATAACCTGTGGTGATGAGGTCGGTGGCGATGGTGACTGCATCGTTGATGGGGATGGCAAAACCCAGACCCTCAATACCTTCATCGGAATATTTTGCGGTGACGATGCCGATGACCTCGCCGGTGCTGTTGTAAACAGGGCCACCGGAGTTGCCCTGATTGACAGCGGCATCAATTTGGAACATGTTGATAGCGGGGGCAGCATCCTTGGTGCTGATGAGGCGGTTGGTAGCGCTGATGGAGCCGGTGGTCATAGAGAACTGCAACTCACCCAACGGGTTGCCTACTGCGTACACCTGATCGCCTACATGGATACCGTCGGAATTACCCAGAGCGGCGTATTGCAGACCGGTGGCATCCACTTGCAAAACGGCAATGTCATTGTCGGCATCGCTGCCGACTACGGTTGCGTTGTATTCCGTACCGTCATGGGTAATGACCTTGGCGGGGCTGCCGTATGCTACAGCATATTCAATGACATGGTAGTTGGTGAGCACATAGCCGTCATCGGAAATGAAAAAGCCGGAGCCGCTGACAGGCTGAGAAACCGTCATACCGAACATATTATGGTATGCAATTTCCGTAGTAATACCCACGACCTGATGGCAGGCATCCTCATAAATTTCACCGGGGGTTTTTAAATCGGAGGGGATGGGGGTTACAGGAACAATGGCACCGGACTGGGTGTCATCTGTGGAAGCATCGCTGCCGTCATCCTCACTGCTGTCGATCACTGCGGGAGTGCTTTTGTGCAGGACCATTGCGGTGATGCCGCCGCCGACCAGTCCGCCCAGCAGGGCACAAATCATGCACATACAGATTGCCTTTGTCCAGAACCCCTTCATGTTGATGCCTGCAACAGATGCGGCTGCATTGGGCTGAATGGGTGCGGCCTCGTTTTTTGGCTTTTCCTTCGTGTTCTTTTGAGGGGGAATATAGTATCGAGGCATGCGCGCCGCTTCATCGGCAGGCTCTATATTGGCATCCCGATAGAGCATTTCTCTGGATTCGGGACGCACGTAGCGGTAAGAGCCATCTGCGGAATGATTCCCGCTGTCACGGCTTCGATTTTCATTTTGCAGATTTTCGTTGTCGTACATGGGAACCTCCGACGGTTGATGGTCTTGGGGAGAATGCTACGAGCTTATAGTACATGATATTTATGTCAAAAGAGTGAACAAAACGAAAATAATCAAAAAATGGTGAAAATTAATCGCGAGCATTTCTGCTGAAATCAAAAACTCACATCGCATTCCAACGAAGTGAATGTGATGTGAAAAGGACGAACGACGAAGTGAGCGCTCTTGCACCACTTGTGGGGTAAAAGCGATACGGAGTCCGTGAGGACGCTGACGACGTGATTTCCGGGGCTCGACGCGTTAAGCAAACAGTCCGATGGACTGTTTGTAGCCAAAGAGCGGAGCAATCTATGATTGCGACGAGGGCCGCAGGCCGGCCATAGTTTTCCTTGAGACCCTTTCCTTCACTAACTGCGCACAAATACAAATCGCTCAACAAGACAGGGTACGGTGGTAGCTTTATCTCGACAAATTTCAATTTATTGCGCTGTCATTTCACTGCTAAATTGATTTGACCCCCTCCGTGTGAGAGTCACGGTTGGGGTCGAGAGAGATAAGAGATATAGACACGGGTGATTATCCGTTTTCAACTATGATTGCGGTAGGGCCGTC
>JAFQPT010000237.1 GCA_017411665.1 Oscillospiraceae bacterium
ACTTTTAGACGAAAGGAGACCAAGCTGAAATGGATATGAGCAAAGCAAGCTATGGCATCCTCCACTGCCATAGCGAGTTCTCTGTAAAAGACAGCGCCATGCCCTTGTCCGCCATGGTAGCCCGTGCTGTAGAATTGGGCGCGCCGGCCATCGCATTGACAGACCACGGCATCCTCACCGGCTTCTATGACTTCATGCGCCTGTGTAAGGAGAATGACATCAAGCCCATCCCCGGCATCGAGGCGTACTATACCCCTGTGAACGGGGAAGCGCTGGCAAAGGATAAGACCAAGCAGCACCTCATTCTCATGGCGCGGGATATGGCTGGTTATCAGGCGATTTGCGAGGCCGTCTACCGCTCCTATACGCATGCCGTGGATGACTACCCCCGCATGACCACGGACATCCTGCTGGATTGCTTTGGCCCCGGCGCCAGCGGCCACGGACATGTGTATGCCACTTCCGCCTGCATCCAGGGGCCGCTGGCACAAATTCTTCTGGAGCGGCAGAACGCAGAACGGGACGCGGAAAAGCTGTATCGCAAGCGGGATAAGTACCACCCCGTAGACGACGAGCTGCTGGACGCCATCAAGAAAGAGGAAGAACTGGCGGAGGAGATTGAAACCCTTATTTCCCGCCGCAGTGAATTGGAAGCCGCAGCAAAACTCAATCTCACCGGTCTCAAGCGCAGGCTGAAATCTGTCGACGCTGGAACTTCCGAATACGCTGAACTGGAAGCAGAACTGGAGTCTCAGACCAAGCAAAAGGAACAGGCAAAGAAAGACCTGTCCGCCATCAAAAAGGAGATTGCGGCAAAGCGCAGGGCCAAAACGGAGTATTCCAAAAGCATCGCTGCTCTGAAAACGTCCGGAGAACGCTGGACGGCCTATGAAACCCAAATTGAGGAGCTATTGGCCGCCGTCAGACCGGATGATATTCTTTACGCAGCCGCGAAGGAGTCTGCCGCCCTATTTTGCGACATCTTTGGAGACGGCAACTTCTTCATTGAACTGCAAAACCACCGGATGCGCGAGGAAGCCATCGTCATGCCTAAACTGGCACAGCTGGCTGCGGAACTGGATATCCCCGTGGTTGCTGCCAATGACGTACACTATGCCACAGACAGCGCCGAGGACATCCGCGCCCGAACGCTGGTAGCCGCTATGCGCTTCAACACCGTCATTGAGGACGAGACACTGGAAGAAGGCTACGGCGAGCTATACATGAAGACGGATGGAGAACTGCTGGCAATCCTGTCTGAAATCATTGACGAGGATACTGCACGTCAGGCTCTGGAAAACATCCGTATCATCGTGGATGGCTGTGATGTGCAGCTGGCCCGCGAGGAGCATTATCCCGTATTCGTTGGCGGTGTCCCCGGTGAGGATACCGCATCACGCCTGCGCCGACTCACGGTGGAAGGAATCCCGAGGAAATATCCCGGAGAACACTGGACACCCGACCTGCAGGCACGTATGGACTACGAACTGGATGTCATCAGCTCCCAGGGCTATTCCGACTACCTCTGTATCGTTCAGGACTTTCTGGAGTATGGGCGGTCTCTGGCGAAGGACTATCCCGGCGCCGCTGCATATACCATTGGCCCAGGCCGAGGCAGCGCTGTCGGCTCTCTTGTCTGCTATCTCTGCGGAATCACCAGTGTCGACCCCATCCGCTACGGACTGCTGTTCGAGCGGTTCCTGAATAAGGACCGTGTATCCATGCCGGACATCGACTCTGACTTCCACACGGAAATTCGTGCAAAGGTCATTGACTACGTACGCTCAAAGTACGGTGAAAGAGCGGTCTGCAACATCATCACAAAAGGCACCATGGCCGGCAAGTCGGCTATCCGCAGCGTGGGCCGGGTCACCGATACCCCGGAGTCCGTCGTGGATATGGTCGCCCGGATGATTCCCTCCACGCCCAATGCCAAAATCGACGACGCTCCGGATTTGGATGCCGTCTGCAAAACCAATGCCGTGGCGAAGCGGCTTATCAGCGACGCCAGACTGGTGGAAGGCACCGTTGTCAATTACGGAATGCACGCGGCCGGCGTTATCATCTCCGACAATGGGGATGTGGGAAAGTATGTCCCCCTCATGTATAACAGCGCCAAGGAACAGTGGGTCGCCCAGTGCGATATGGGCCAGTGTGAAAATGACGCCGGTCTTCTCAAGATGGACTTCCTCGGCCTGCGAAATTTAGACATCATCACCGACACGCTCCAGCGCATTTACAAAAACTACGGGCGTGTCATTGAAATGGAGTCTGTGCCGCTGGAACCGGACGTGTTCAGTGAAATCTTCTCCCGCGGCCGAACGAGCAGCGTCTTCCAGTTTGAATCTGCCGGTATGCGGAACATGCTCAAGCGGTTCCGTCCGACCTCCATGGAAGACCTCATCCTGCTGGTGGCTGCCTACCGCCCCGGCCCCATGAAGTATATCCCCGACATCACTGCAGTCAAGAACGGAAGCAAAACACCGACCTATATCGCTGACGGCCTTGAGGAGATTCTGGAAGTTACCTATGGATACACCATCTATCAGGAGCAGGTCATGCAGATATTCAACAAGGTTGCCGGCTTCTCTCTGGGCGAAGCGGACATCATCCGCCGCGCTATGGGTAAAAAGAAGATTGCAATACTCACCGACCCCAAGACAGATTACCATGGCAAGTTTATTAAGGGCCTGACGGCCCGCGGCGCCTCTGAAAAGGACGCGGAAGGTTTCTGGAACGAGCTGCTGGACTTTGCCTCCTACGCATTCAACAAGTCCCATGCCGCCGCCTACGCACACATCGCCTACTACACCGCTTATCTCAAGTATCACTATCCCGCGGAGTATATGTGCTCCGTCATGACCCGCACACCCTTCGAAAAGCTTCCGGCGCTCATCAACGAATGCCGGCAGATGGGTCTGACAGTCGCTCCGCCGGACATCAACCGCTCCTCCGACGCCTTCATCAACGCCGGAGAGACGGTCCTGTTCGGGTTCGGCAACATCAAAGGCGTTGGCAGCTCCGGCGAGGATATTGTTGCCGAGCGCAAGAATGCTCCCTTCGTATCGTTCAAGGACTTCATCTACCGCACCACAGCCGCCGGCACCTCGACCATCACCAAAGGCGTTGTAACGAAGCTCATTGAGGCCGGCGCCTTCGACGCCTTCTGTGACGGCAACCGCCAATCCCTGCTGTCTGAGGTGGACGCCTTTTCCGACACCACACGCAAGTTGAAGGATATGCAGGAAAAGTACAGCGTCCTGCTCCAGCAACAGGCGGAACAGGATGACGATACGCCGGAGAAGAAGCGGAAGGCGTTGAGCCGTTCTATCACGACGACAGCGACAAAGCTCTCTGCTCTGCGGGAGGCTTATGCCACCCATACCTTCCTCATGGTACCCGAAGACCCGAACACCAAGATGGCAAAGGAGCATGAGCTTCTGGGCTTCTACGTGTCCGGCAATCCCATCGACGACTATGCGGACGCCATCCGGCTGGTTCCGAAGGCGCTGTCCATCTCTGACGTGGAATCTACCGGAGATGTAGTCATCTGCGGCATTGTCTCCAATCTGCAGGTGCATCAGCGAAAGTCCGATGGACGCCCTTTCTGCTCCTTCCTCCTGTTTGACCGCAGCGGAGAAATCGAGGTCAAGTGCTTTACGAAGGAGTATCCTAAGTTCGAGCTGCTGATTGAAGAAGGCGCCGCTCTGACAATTTCCGGACAGGCCAGACAAACGGAAGCCCGTGATGATTTTGAGGACGAGACGACCTACTACGTTATGGCCAAGGAAATCCGAAAGCTCTCAAAGCTGAAGAAGGAGCGCATTGTCATCAGTGCCGCTTCCATCCTTGAATGGGTCGAGCACTACGAGACTATCCGCAGCTTTGAGCAGTCGGACGGCTACGAATGCTTCTTTAACGACCAGACAGAAATGCGTCTGCGCAGGTGTGAGTTCCGCGTCTCCAAAGACCTGCTATCTCTTAGCATTCCTTCCCTGCTCATTTCCATGATGCCCGTTGCTTAATCTTAGGAGCCGGATTCACATCCGGCTCCATTTCTTTATCCGCGATATTGATTGAAAATATGGTCGCATTCGGTTATACTGGTCATGGGGGTGTTTGTATGGATAGAATTGACAAAGATATTCGGATGGATTCGTCCGCAGAATCTCAAGAGACTTCATCTGTTGTTTCTGACCTTTTGTATGCACAGACAGAACGCGCCAATGGCTTTGTCGGCCGAGATTCCACGGATATCCTTACAGATATGGATAAGATAATCGCTGTAACTGAAAGTGCAGGTACACAATGAAGAAGCCTACCCTCATTCTTTCAATCCTAATATGTATAAGTCTAATTTGCTCGGGTTGTTCTTCAGGTGAATTAGTCAAAAATATCATTCAAAACCATGTCCCAGAGGAAGCCTTTCTTAGTTCTGAAGCAAAGAAGTACAACGAGGCGGTAGACGCATTCTTTGCCGCTTTAGACGCCGGAGACGCGGATGGTATCCGCGCTTTGTTCTCCAAAAACGCACAGGAGAACGATGCCGACCTGAACGAACAAATCGAAATACTCCTCTCTCTGTATTCTGGTCCGACTGAAATCAACCGGAGAGATGGAAATTCGTTGTCCGGAAGCTATTCCAATCACTATGGAGAACATATCGCA
>JAFQPT010000238.1 GCA_017411665.1 Oscillospiraceae bacterium
GAAAAGGACTATATCAAAATCTGTTATGCAGGCACGGATGTGCTGTATGTCCCTGCCACTCAACTGAATCTGGTCAGCAAATATGTGGGCGGTGGCCGAGATGAAGACGGCAAGCCCATGAAGCTGAGCAAAATGGGCGGCGCGGACTGGACCCGTACCAAGACCCGCACCAAGGCAGCGGTGAAATCCATCGCCAAGGAGCTGACGGCACTGTATGCGGCCAGACAGCAGGCAGTGGGCTTTGCCTTCTCCCCTGACAGTGAATGGCAGATTGAATTTGAAGAGCGGTTTGAGTATCCCGAAACGGAAGATCAACTGCGCTGTATCGACGAAATCAAGAAGGATATGGAAAAATCCATGCCTATGGACCGTCTGCTTTGCGGAGACGTTGGTTTCGGTAAAACGGAAGTTGCAATGCGTGCCATTATGAAATGCGTTCTGGACGGGAAACAGGCGGTTCTGCTGGCACCTACCACCGTTTTGACCCAGCAGCATTTCCAGACAGCCATCCGACGCTTCTTCGGGTTCCCCGTAAACATTCAGATTCTCAATCGCTACCGTACCCCCGCACAGGTGAAGCAGACTCTGGCAGATATGGCATCCGGTGCCTGTGATATTGTCATCGGTACCCACCGTCTGCTGCAGAAGGATATCAAGTTCAAGAATCTGGGACTTCTGGTAGTGGACGAGGAGCAGCGATTTGGTGTGACTCATAAGGAGCACATCAAGGAAATGAGCAAGAGTGTGGACGTGCTGACGCTGTCTGCAACTCCCATCCCCAGAACACTGAATATGGCGCTGTCGGGCATCCGTGATATGTCCGTGCTGGAAGAGCCTCCTCAGGACAGACTGCCTGTGCAGACCTTTGTTATGGAGCATAACTGGGGCGTCATCTGTGATGCCATTGAAAAGGAACTGCACCGCGGCGGACAGGTCTACTACCTGCATAATCGCGTCAGCACCATTGACCGCACCGCAAGCCGCATTATGGAGAAAATCCCCAATGTAAATGTTGCGGTGGCACACGGGCAGATGTCGGAGGAAATGCTGTCCCGTACCATGGAATCCGTCTCCACGGGAGAAACCCAGGTTCTGGTGTGCACGACCATCATTGAAACAGGGATCGACATTCCGAATGTGAATACCATCATCATTGAGGATGCGGACAGACTGGGTCTGGCACAGCTGCATCAGATCAGAGGACGCGTAGGACGCTCTGCAAGACGCGCCAGCGCGTATTTGACCTATAAGAAGGATAAAGTCCTTACGGAAGATGCGGAAAAGCGTCTGAACGCCATTCGTGAGTTTGCAGAGTTTAATTCCGGTATGCGCATTGCTATGCGAGATCTTGAAATTCGCGGTGCGGGTAATCTTTTGGGTGCGGAACAATCCGGTCATATGATTGATGTAGGCTACGATATGTATCTGAGACTGCTGGACGAAGCCATTAAGGAAGAGCGCGGTGAAAAGGTAGAGAGAAAGGCAGAATGTGCCGCAGACCTTGCCATTTCCGCAAACATTCCCGAAAGCTATGTTCCCTCTTCCTCTCAGAGAATGGACCTGTATCGCCGTATTGCGCTGATCAATTCCGAAGAGGATGCAGACGATATGATCGACGAGCTCATCGACCGTTTCGGAGATCCTCCCTCCTGTGTCAATGCACTGGTTTCCGTGGCGCTGCTGCGCAGTGATGCGGGCAGAGCGGGCATTACGGATATCAGTCAGAAGGCAGGAAAGCTTCTGATGAAGATGAATGATTTCTCCATGGACTGGCTGACGGTGATTCTGGGAATGCCGGAATACAGAGGCCGCATTCAGGTCGTTCCCGGTGCTGTGCCCTGCATCAGCTTGAAGCTGGCACCAAAAATTCATACGCTGGACCAGGCCAGACGCTTTGTACGGGACTGGACGGCAGTGCAAAAGCCTTCAAAATAAGGAAAAAAGTGCAAAGACTGTAAGGTCTTTGCACTTTTCAATTACGTAAAGCTATGATATAATTTCAATTCAGCGAATACATATCAAAGGAGAACCCTTATGATGAAAAAAATGATTGCTTTGCTGCTGGCAGTAATTCTGTGTCTGACCATGTTTGCAGGCTGCAGCAAGAATGAAGAAGCACAGGCTTCCGAGCCTGCGGTAATCGACTATGAAGCTGCATTTACAAAGTATGATCCCGAAACCGTGGTTATGACCATCGACGGAAAAGAGGTCACCTGGAGCGAATTTTATTACATGCTCTATTCCTCCATGTCTCAGATTCAGTACTATATGGGTGATATCTACTGGGATCAGGAATGTGTACCCGGCTCTAATCTGACATATGAAGAATATACCATGGACATGACCATCACCATGATTAAGCAGCTTCATGCAGTGGAAAAGAAGTCCAAGGAATTGAATCTGACTTTGTCCGATACCGACCGCGCTATGATTGATGAGACCATCACTATGCTGAAGATGGAAAACTGCGGTGAAAATGCAACAGATGAGGACTTCAGAACCTTCCTGCTGGAAAATGTCTATCTGACTGAAGAAGCATACCGCTACATCAACGAAAACTCCATGATGTACGAAAAGGTATTCCTGGAAACAGTCGGTGCGGAAGGTGAAAAAATCACCGAAGACGAAATTCAGGCATACATCGAATCTGTTCCTTATGTGACTGCAAAGCACATTCTGCTGATGACCGTCAATCCCGATACCGGCGAAGCACTGACGGAAGAAGAAATTGCAACCGCAAAAACAACTGCCGAACAGCTGCTGTCTCAGCTGCAGGCAATCGAAGACCGTGACGAGCTGGTAAAGACCTTTAACAGCTTGATGCTGGAATACAATGAGGACCCCGGTATGGAAGTATTCCCCGATGGCTATACCTTTACCACCGGAGAAATGTATCCCGTATTTGAAGAAACCGCCTTTGCACTGGAAGAATATGAAATCAGCGGCATCATCGAAAGCGAAGCAGGATATCATATTTTGATGCGTCTGCCCACTACCGGCAGCAGCATTGTAGACCTGGACTACACAACCTACTCCTACTACAGTGTTCTGGCCTATGCAGCTACCGATATTTACAGCCAGAGACTGACTGAATGGATGGAAGCATGTGATCTGCAGTGGGAAGAACAGTTCAAGGATATCACCGCACAGGAAATTTTCTCTTAAAACAAAAACGATCCGAATCAAACAGGCACAGTGAATTGTTCACTGTGCCTGTTTTTTCAGTTCGTACGGACATTGTCTTTTGTCGACAGATAAACGCATGGTAACACTATTGCATATAGAAACGTAAGTTGCGTTTATATCCCTATAAATTGGAATTTGAAGAGTTGGTAAACTGCCGCAACCTTGCCTCCCCTTGCGAAGGGGAGGGGGACCGCTTGCGGTGGAGAGGTCGAAAAACATGCGGATACGTTTGTAAAATCGACCTCTCAGTCATTTTGCTGCGCAAAATGCCAGCTCCCCTTATCGAAGGGGAGCCAAGCGACTCTTTTAACTCTTCCCTTCAAATTTCGATTTATCGAACAGCGGTATGTCTATGCTTCTTGTTGAAAATCAAAGCAATTGTGGAAAACTTTCTTTCAATCGGCAAACCCGCAGATAAAATATGCCGTAAAATCGGAGAATATTCCACAAATCAGAGTTAGAATGTGGAAAAAACACCCCGTGTCTGCTGACACGGGGTGTTTTTATGATTATATGTGGCTGTGTACTGTTATCAAATCATTACATGGTAACGATACCGAGCTTCCATGCGATGATTGCAACGATAACAGCAATCAGACAGTGGCAGAAGCAGGGGATAGCGTTGAACTTGATGATCTTGCCTTCGTTACCGGTAACACCGGTGGTAGCACATACGGAAACAACGTTGTTTACGCAAACCATGTTGCCAATAGCGCCGCCGCAGTTCTGCAGAGCAACGATAACAACTGCGGGGATGCTTACCAGAGAAGCAGCTTCGAACTGCAGGGAGGAGAACAGAGTGTTGGAAACGGTGTTGGAGCCGGACATGAATGCGCCGAGAACACCGATAACGGGAGCCATTACGATGTATGCCTGGCCTGCCAGATTGGTCAGACCGCGAGCCATGATCAGCAGCATGGAGCCGTCAACTACGTCGGAGGAGTAGTTGGTGTAACGGAAGATGTTAACCATAGCAACACCGAAGAACAGAGCGATTGCAGCGCCCTTGACCTGCTGGAAGGTATCAATCCAAGCACCCTTGACTTCTTCGCCCTTCATGCCATGCAGAGGAACGGTCAGCAGAGCAACAGCGATGAATACTACGCCGGGAGACCACAGGCATGCCCAGTTCCAGTTCTGGCCCAGAATGATGCCGGAGGTGCCGGTACCGATAGTGAATGTCTTCATAGCATCTGCCCAACCCATGCCTGCCTTCTGGCAGATACGGGTGATAACCAGGATGCCGATGATGATGACGTAGGGGGCAAAAGCCTTAACCAGAGGCATATCGGAGGTCTTGGGTTCGGGAATTTCAGTATTGGACAGCCAGGATTCGTCCCATCTTTCCTTCTTGTCGAAGTAGAATTCCTGCTTGGGCATCAGGAAGCCCTTCTTTGCAGCGGTAATGGAAACCAACAGGGTTACCAGAGCAGCGCTCAGAGAGGTCAGTTCTGCGCCGATGAACTTAGCAACAGTCAGGTAAACTACCAGGAAAACGGTAGCGGTGAAGCCTGCGTACAGCAGAATGGGCTTGATGAACTTGATGTGTCTGTGACCTTCCCAGCCGAACTTGGTAACGATAACACCGATACCGATGATCAGAATGAAGAATGCACCGAATGCCATAACGGTAGCGGAGAAGAAGGTCAGTTCGGACAGCCACAGGTCGGGGTTAAAGCCTGCAGCGACGACTGCGTCCTTAACAACAGTGAATGCGGTGTTGGTGGGAGTACCGACTGCGCCGAAGATAACGGGAGTGCAGTTATAGATCAAGCAGATGGTAGCAGCTGCCAGAGGGGGGAAGCCCAGGCTAATCAGCAGAGGAGCTGCCAGAGCTGCGGGAGTACCAAAGCCTGCTGCGCCTTCAATGAATGCGCCGAATGCCCAGCCGACGATGATTGCCTGAATACGTGCGTCACGGGTAACGCCCATGAACATGCCGTTGATGGAAGACATCGCGCCGGAGCGGGACAGGGTGTTCATAATCAGAATTGCACCGAATACGATGCACAGGGTTTCCAGTGCGGACAAGAAACCGGTCAGAGTGAATGCGATTATGTCGATTACGTTCATCTTCCAGAAGATGAATGCAACCACACAGGACAGAGCCCATGCCAGAGGCAGAGCCTTGGATGCGCCCCAGTTGCGGCCAATCATCAGATAGATGGTCACGATCAGGGGAACAAATGCGATGATAGCTAACATTGAATTTCCTCCAATTCCCAAATGTTTTTCCTTTTGCGGCATCCTTCTTCTCATTCGGGATCTTTCCCGAAAACCCGAACGAATTTTGTGAACCGCCAATCATCCTTGCCGCATCGAATCATTGACAGCGGGACTCTTACAGGGCGCAAAAATCCCGACTCACTACTTAGCTGATTCCAGTATAGTGCTTTGTTCATAGAAAATCCACAATTGATATTTTTTAAACACAACTTTTGTGAAATATGCTAAAAAATGAACTTGAAATTGGTTAAGCTAAAAATTTGACAATCATTTTTTCACAGAATTGTTAAAAAATCATGACAAAAAAGCGATTTTTGCATTTTGATTTATTGGAATAATTCTGATTGAAATTCATATCGAAATATGTCGATGCTTTATAAATAGAATCGGACCCTGCAGAAAGCTCAATGCAGGGTCCGATTTCTGTTTATCTGTTTGAGTAATTATGCTCCGCTGTAAACGGAATAACCGGAGAAATATCCGAGGGGATTGTGCAGGGCACCGTCCACGGCAATTTCAAAATGCAGGTGCGGTCCTGTAGATACACCGGAAGACCCTGCGTATCCGATGACTTGTCCCTGGGAGACGGTTTGGCCTGTGCTGACAGCTGCAGCATTCATATGTGCGTATAATGTGCTTCTGCCGCCGCTGTGATAAATGGCAACGTAAATCCCGTAGCCTGCAGGGTCATTGCCTACGGTCACGACCGTACCACCGTCAGCTGCGACGATGGGGGCTCCGACGGAAGCATTGATGTCAATGCCCTTGTGGAACTTTACGGTGCCGTATTCGGGGTGAACGCGGTTGCCGAATAAGGAAGTGACCAGACGGCCGGAGGGCAGCGGCCAGATGTAGCTGCCTGTTACCGTGGAGGTGTCGGGCGGAGCGACTGTACCGTCTGACGGAGCAGAGTCCGGCTGTTTTGCAGCTTCTCCAGCTGCCTTGAGCTGTGCGATGATACTGTTGATGGAGTTTTGTACCGCATATTCTCTCTGCAGGGCAGCGTTATAAATTGCTTCGTATTGGTCGATTTCCTTTTGCAGCTCAGCGATGATTTGATTGGTTTCTTCAATCTCCGCTTCCAGCTCTATCACCTGCTGTTCCAGCTCCGTTTTTTTGGCTTCCAGCTCCAGATTCATCTGTTCATACTCTGCTTTTGCGGTCAATGCGAAATCTCGAGCATCTTTATATTCCTGCTCAATGCGTTTGTCATGGTCCATAATCTCAGTCATCATATCCACGCGGGATAAGACTTCACTGAAATCCGAGGCACCGCTGAGCACAGCAAAGTAGGTGTTCATCTTGCCGTTTTCCTCCAATGCACGCAGCCGCACCTTGTATTTTTCCAGTGTTTCGTCGGCTGCTGCTTGTGCGGCATCTGCTTCCGCCTGTTTCTCCGCAATCATTTCCGTATAGATTTCAATTTGCTTTTGGGTATTGAGGATTTCTTCCTGTGCCAGTCTGTTCTTTTCATCCAGTGCGGTTTTCTGGTCTATCCATGCAGCCTTCTCTTCCCGCAACTCAGCCAGTTTCTTCCCTACCTCATTTTTATTATTTTGAATGGATTGCTTCTCCTGTTCCAGTCGGTCAATCTCACTGTTGGAGGCGGCAGACGCGCTGATAGACCCGAATGCAGTAAACAAAACACTTACAAGCATCAATAGGGCCAGAAACAATGCAATGCGCTTTCCCAAGTAAGGTTTGGTCATTATAGAGTACCTCCTGTTGGAATAAAATGGATATACGCTGTTTTGACGATGGGTTGTGAGAAAATGTTCCGCGCAGCACAATAAGCAAACAGCTCCCGCACAAATCATTGTGCGGGAGCTGCTTTTATGATGAAATTACTTCTTTGCCTTGGGAACCAGCAGTTCCTTGCCACCCATGTAGGGCTGCAGAACCTTGGGGATGGAGACGGTGCCGTCTTCGTGCAGGTTGTTTTCCAGGAATGCAATCAGCATGCGGGGAGGAGCTACACAGGTGTTGTTCAGAGTGTGGCACAGCTGCATCTTGCCATTTTCGTCCTTGTAACGAATCTTCAGACGGCGAGCCTGCGCGTCACCCAGATTGGAGCAGGAGCATACTTCAAAGAACTTCTGCTGACGGGGAGACCATGC
>JAFQPT010000239.1 GCA_017411665.1 Oscillospiraceae bacterium
ACTATACCTTCTTCTGCGGCCTCCATTACGATTGCAAGTGGGTGCGCACGGAAGAGGATGACTGGAAGATTACGGAAATGATTGAGCGAGACCTTTGCTACATGTACCACAGACCCTTATAACGAACAAAACCCACAGGGAGACAGTCCCTGTGGGTTTTGCTGATACAAAAAGCAAAATATGGAAAATTGATAAAATTGATATATTGATATATCAGCTGTCAAAATATTGACATGATTTTTGGATTATATTACAATACTGAATTATCATGCGTGAATTGCGCGTAAACGGAGGCAGCGTTGTGGCCGCTTATCAGTATTACGGAAAAATTGAACATACGGAAAAAACCATTATGGCGCTCTACCGCACACAGTATCATGTCTATTCCAAGCCTCAGATGCTGTTGTGGATGGGCTTTGGTTTTGTGCTGATTTTTGTTGCGGCATTTGCCACGATTCCGACGTGGGCAAAGACCGTTTTGCTGCTGATTGGCGCGCTGGTGGTAACCGGCATGGATTTCCCCAGTCAGGTGCGCGCAGATCGTGCAGTGGATGCCCGTCACGGGAGTCTGCCGCGGATGGAATACGAGTTCCACAAGGATGCTATGAGAATCTCCGGCGAAGGCAGCATGAGTATTCCATATAAGAAAATCGAACGACTGGTGGATGATAAGAGCTACCTGTATTTCTTTATGGGGAAGGACTCCGTTTGTATGGTAGACCGTGCGACAATCAAGCCGAAGTCTGTGGAGGAATTCAAGGAGTTCATTTCCGGGAAGACCGGACTGCATTGGCAGAGTGAAAAGTCTTTCCTGACGATGAATCTGGCAGACGTGCTTCTGATTTTCAACAACAAAAAAGAAGCAAACGAATCGAAGAAAAAGAAGAGATAAGAGATAATTAAGAGAAAAGGGTTGTATTATGGTAGAATCCGGGCACGGCTCCGGCCTTTATTTTAACGGTAAGGTTGTGGGTAGCGGAAGTGTTGGCGCGAGCAATGCACGTGAGCGAGCATTTCTGATTATTCGAGACAAAATTATATATATGGATCTCAAGCCGGGTGAACCTGTCAGCGATAAGCTGCTGGCGGAGCAGCTGGAAATGAGCCGTACTCCTGTACGTGAAGCATTGATTTTGCTGTCTGCGTACAATATGGTAGTGCTCAAACCCCAGAGCGGCACCTTTGTTGCTCCCATCGACTCCGAGCAGGTTGCCATTGAGCAGTTTTCCAGATTCACCATGGAATCTGAAATTGTCAAGCAGGCATGCGCGCAAAAGCATGACAAGCTGGCTTTGGCATATGAGGAAAATATCAGAGCATTTGAGGAAAACAATTTCGGTGATGACCCTGACCGTATCCGTATCCTGCATGATTTGGATAATGATTTCCACGGTCTGGCATTTGAGGCCATGGGAAGAGGAAACAGCTTCCGCCACATGCACAGCTACATGCAGCACATTGAACGCCTGCGTGTATTGACCTTGAAAATGGAAGCTGACAAGACCATCAATCAGGACCACATGGACATTGCCCGTGCGATTCTGGAAGGGGATGAGCAGACTGCGCTGAATGTTCTGAAGAAGCATCTGAACTTTTATCAGCACACCATCAAGCTGGCAGAAGCACAGTACCCCGATTACTTCACACTTGGATAAATTTGTTAACGCGCCGCTAAATCCTTAGCGGCGCGTTTGTAATTAGTGACAAAACATTTGTTAAAAATTAGATGAATTGTTACTTGTGATTTTTTAACTGATATATTACAATACATAATACAGGAATTAGCCTGCAAAAGTATGTAAAAATTAATTAAGGAGATGCAAAAGAAATGAAGAAGATCCTCGCACTTGTTCTGGCTCTGGTTATGTGCTTCGGTCTGGTTGCTTGCGGCGGCGGCGACGATGCAGCTACCAACGAATCCGGCGAAAAGACCTTTAACCTGACCCTGGCTCACAACCTGGCTGAAGACCATGCTGTTCACGTAGCAATGACCGCATGGGCAGAAGCTGTAGCAACCGAATCCAACGGCACCATCAACATCAGCATCGCTGCTAACGGCGTTCTGGGTTCCGAAGCTGACTGCGTATCCCAGATCCAGGCTGGCCAGCTGGAAATGACCAAGGTTTCCGCAGGCACTCTGGCAAACTTTGCTGCTGAATGGAACTGCCTGTCCGTTCCCTACGTTTTCAACGATAAGGATCACCTGTACAATGTTATGAACGGCGAAATCGCTCAGGACCTGTACGAACTGACCGACGCAGCTGGCTTCCGTGGCCTGGCATGGCTGGAATCCGGCACTCGTTGCTTCTACACCGCTGACACCCCCGTACGTACCCCCGCTGACCTGGCAGGTCTGAAGATCCGTACCATGGACTCCCAGATGGCTATCGACATGATGAACGCATTCGGCGGCTCCGCTACCGTTATGGGTTACGGCGACATCTACACCGGCATGCAGCAGGGTGTTGTAGACGGTGCTGAAAACAACATCACCGCTCTGCGTGACCACGCTGACGTTACCAGCTACTACTGCTACGACGAACACACCATGATTCCCGACGTTATCGTTATCTCCTCCAAGGTTTGGAACGAAATGTCCGACGAACAGAAGGCTATCATGAACAGCACCGCTGCTGACATGGTTGCTAACTACAAGGATCTGTGGGCACAGTTTGAAGAAGACGTAAAGGCTCAGGTTGAAGGCAAGGTTGAATACGTTACCGACGTTGACAAGGCTGCTTTCCAGGCTGCTTGCGCAGGCATCTATGAAAACCTGAAGGCTAACGATGCTGCTACCTACGCATTCGTAGAACGCATCCAGGCTGCCAGCTAATTTAGCTGACAAGTAAACATTGGCCGTTAACTGCGGCCTCCTACAGTTAAGTATTAACTGCAAACAGGGAGCGGCTTATCACCATGCGGTGTTAAGCCGCTCTTAATTTCATTAACACGTTTTTAACATCCGAGAAAAAAGAGGAGATAAAACCTTGAAAAAATTTGATCAAATCCTCAATACCGTGATGCGCTTCCTAATGGCAGTGTCTATGTTCGCACTGTGCGTATTCGGCGTTTGGCAGGTTTTTACCCGCTGGGTTCTGGGCAATCCTTCTACTTTCACCGATGAATTGCTCCGCTACATTCTGATTGTTTCCGGTCTGATCGGCTCCGCATACTGCTTCTACACCGATGAACATCTGGCTTTGACCCTGATCACCGATAAGGCAAAGGGCCCCTTCAAGACCATTCTGAACGTATTTATCGAAGTTTGCATTCTGTTCTTCGTTATTTACGTATTTGTTTTCGGCGGCTGGAAGCTGGCTTCTACCGCAATCAATCTGTCCTCTGTTATGAGAATCCCCATGAAGCTTCTGTACATGGTTGAACCTCTGTGTGGTATCATGATTGTTCTGGCTCGTGTTCTGAAGTATATCCAGATGTTTATGGACAAGAAAGGAGCGAAGGCATAATGGTTATTACCGCTACAATTTTCCTGTTTGTTTCCTTCTTTGTTATGCTGCTGGCCGGCGTTCCCATTTCCGCAGGTATCGGTATCGCATCCGTTATCGCTGCTTGCGCAAGCGGTGTTACCACTCTGGACGGCTTCGCATTTACCGCAGCACAGAAGTGCTTCTCCGGTCTGGACTCCTTCTCCCTGCTGGCTCTGCCCTACTTCTCTCTGGGCGGTAACCTGATGAACAAGGGCGGCATCGCAAAGCGTCTGATCCGTCTGGCTCGTCTGCTGGTAGGCTGGATGCCCGGCTACCTGGCTGCTACCAACGTTCTGGCAAACATGTTCTTCGGCGCAGTTTCCGGTTCTTCCGTAGCTGCTACTTCCGCAATGGGCTCCATCCTGTCTCCTCTGGAAAAGGATGAAGGCTATGACCCCAACTACTCCGCAGCAGTTAACATCTGCTCCGCTCCCACCGGTATTCTGATTCCTCCCTCCGGTCCCCTGATTTTGTACTCCATCACCGCAGGCGGCGTTTCCATCGCAGCTCTGTTTATGGGAGGTTACTTCACCGGCGCTCTGCTGGGCATCTGCGTTGCTGTTGTTGCAATCGTTCTGGCTCTCAAGCTGGGCTACAAGAAGTCCGAAGTAAAGGACGAAGATCCCGCATGGAAGATCTGGGTTGACGCAATTCCCTCTCTGCTGGCTGTTATCATCGTTATGGGCGGCATTCTGGGCGGTATCTTCACTGCTACCGAAGCAGGCGTTGTTATGTGTGTTTACTGCTTGGTTCTGGCAATCATTTACCGCGAGCTGGACTTCAAGACCTTCTACAACCTGCTGGCTGACACCATGAAGTCCTCCGCTACCATTCTGTTCCTGATTGCAGCTTCCTCCATCATGGCATACGTTATGGCTCGTACCGGTATCCCCAAGGCGATCTCCGATGCGATCATGAGTGTTTCCGACAACCGTTATGTCATTCTGCTGATCATGAACGTATTCCTGCTGGTTATGGGTATGTTCCTGGACCTGACTCCCGCAGTTCTGATCTTTACCCCCATTTTCCTGCCTATTGCAAACTCCATCGGCATGAGCCCCGTTCACTTCGGTCTGATGCTGATCATGAACCTGGGCATTGGTTCCGTAACTCCTCCCGTAGGCTCCTGCCTGTTCGTAGGCTGCGGTGTTGCCAATGTTAAGATTGAAGGCGTTACCAAGTACATCGTTCCCATCTTCGTTGCGATGGTCGTTGCACTGTTCCTGGTCACCTTCATTCCTCAGATCCCTCTGTCCGTTCCTTACTGGACCGGTCTGATCGACGGCATGGGCTGGATGTTCTAATTGAACGTCTTTACTTAAAACATTTTCGGCGGTCCTCCCCAAAACCCAAGCGCCTTGCTGGGAAAGCGGCGGACCGCCGTTTTTTTATCCCTCGCACTATTCGTTCCCCCGAAATTTATTCATTGAAGGAGTAAACTATGGATATTTGTACAAAGATTACCGGTCTGGAACGCCTTGACGGCGCATTCCTGTTCCACACCGACAATGCTGACATTAAGGTCACCTTTGTTACCGATGAAATCGTTCGTGTTCGCGTTTCCTTTGATAAGGAACTGGCTGAAGAATCCTACGTTCTGAAGGCAACTGCATGGGAAGATCGTCTGGACGGCCTGTTCGAAGGCGAACGTGTTCGTCTGCCCGGTGTAGTTCCCGCAGTAGAAGAAAACGAAAAGCAGGTCGTTCTGTCCTCCGCAGCTCTGCGTCTGGAACTGGACATTGACCCCATCTGCATTCGTCTGTATGACGCTGAAGGCACCGAACTGTACTCTTCTCAGATCGGCAGCCCCTTTACCCTCGACTCCAACAAGCGTGTTACTCACTACAGCCGCATGGAAGAAGATGACTGCTTCTATGGCTTTGGTGAAAAGGCAGGCAATCTGAATAAGAATAAGGAATTTATCCGCGAGCGTGCAACCGACGCTCTGGGCTTCGACCCCGAAAAGTTCGACACTCTGTACAAGCACATTCCTTTCTACATCCGCAGACGTAATGCTCGTGCTCGTTTTGAACATACTTTAAACACACATTATCATTTTCAAGCACGGGTTTGGAATAAACAACTTGAATTTCTTCAACACTTTTATCAT
>JAFQPT010000021.1 GCA_017411665.1 Oscillospiraceae bacterium
AAATCGACAAGATTGGCATCGGTCGCCGCATCGTGAGAAAGAAGACCGAAAACACCGACGACGGCTACCGCGCTTCCGTGGAGACCAGCCAGATTGAGTACGCTACCACCGCGATTCGCCTGCCTTGGGAAATCACTGAGGAGACCCTGCGCGAGAATATCGAGGGGCAGCACCTTGAGGAAAGCATCACCAACCTCATGACTACTCAGCTTGGCATCGACCTCGAAGACCTGTACCTGAACGGCGACGAAGATACTGCTGAGGATGCAGAGGACTACGACTTCCTGAAAATCAACGATGGCTGGATTAAGCAGATTAAGAACGGCGGTCACGTGCTGGACGCTTCCGGCGAGACCGAGATGAGCCTCGACCTGTTCTATAGCGCCCTGCAGCAGATACCCAACAAGTACAACAACGGCAAGCTGCGCTGGCTGATGAGCCCTCACAGAGCGCAGCAGTGGGAGCTGTTTTTGCTTAACAAGGTTATCGGCGCAGGCGGCGCAGTGCCCGACAGCATCTACACCGCTCCCGCAAAGATTCCCGCCATCGAGTGCCCTTCCCTCGGCGATGATGTCATCATCCTGACCGACCCCAAAAACCTTGTCGTAGTCAACACCTATAGCGTGAAGATTCGCAAAACCATCGAGGGCAAAGAGGCCATCATGATGGATAAGCGTTTCTACGTGACCCATCTGGACTACGACCCCATCATCGAGGAATTGGACGCTACTGGTATTATCACCGGTCTCGTTTAATCAGGAGGCAAATTATGAGTTATCACCTTAAACTCACCAAAGGGCTTTCGTATTCTGGTATCGTGACCGCAAGCAAGAAGAAACCGGATGTGTACGTCGATAACAAGACAATTGCTGACAAGGCTATTGCCACTGGCTATTTCAAGCTTGTCGCAGAGGACGACAGCAGCGTCGATAATGCCGGAAACGACAGCACAAGCGACGAATTTCCTGACGGCATCTTTGGGGAGGCAGAAGACGACAGCGCTGGCGGCAAGACCATCGACAAGATGACCGCCTCTGAACTTGAAACCTTTGCCGCCTATAAGGGCGTGAGCCTGAAAGGCATCAGAGGCAAGGATAAGGTCATCGAAAAGCTGCGCGAGGCACTTGGAGAGGAGACTATCAGCGGCATCATCGCGTATGGTAGCCCCACTATGGTCGAGCTCCAGGACGAATAAAGGAGGGCGAACGGCATGGCAGAAAGACCGTGGGTGACACCGGCGGAAGTCAGAGAGTATTCCGACTACGCACCGGTGCAGCAGCGAAACGACCATAAGCTCGCTTTCGACATTGCGAGAGCGGAGCAATACGTCATATCCTACACCAACAATGATTTTGCTGATGCCGAGACGATTCCTGAGCCCGTAAAGACCGCCGTTATTCTCTTAGCAGAGGCGTATGCGTACAATGCAGGCGCGGATGCAAAGAGCGGCGGCAAGCGTGTAAAAAGCGAGACATTCGACGATTACAGCTACACGGCGGACGACGTTTACATCAGCATCGACGGTCTCGGCGTGAATATCCTGCTTGACCCCTACGTAAAGGTCGCGACCCGGAACGGCGTGACGCTACGCATGAGGAGACTTTGAGAGAGGAGGCGGAGACATGAGCATAGAGAACTTTTTCGACCACACGTGCGACATCTACCACGTTGAGAGCGAGGATGTTTCGCCCGGCTTCGGCCTACCTGCCTCCCCCGTCTTTTCATACAGAAACGAGCCGGACGAAGCAGCGGTGCCGTGCCACTTCGGCGTGCGGTCTATGAGCGTGACCATTACGCAGACGGAGCCCGCAAACATGATGGACGCAAAAATCAAGCTCACGCTGCCAATCGGAACGGACATACGGATGAACGACAAAATCGTTTGGCTAGAGACCGGGATGGAGTACACAGCGGAGTTTCCTCGAAACGTGAGGAAGCATCACCTCTTTGTTTACATCAAGAGGACAGATGCACAGAGGCCGCTCTAATGGGCAATCACGTCAACTTCGACCTCTCACAATTCAGGCAGTTCTTTGCGGAGCTCAGTAAAGCCGCCAAAGGCGACTTCAAGCGCGTGCTCGGACTGTTTTTGGAGGGGCTTGGAAATGAGTTTTTGCGCATCCTTGAGGATGAAATCGTCAGGCGGGAGGTTTTAGACACGCGCCTACTGCTCAACAGCTTCCACAAGGGCAGCGAGGACGGTGTGTGGCTGCTGGACGTTGACGGCCTCACCCTTGAGGTCGGCACCAGCATTGAGTACGCAGGATATGTAAACGACGGGCACTGGACAAATGAGCAAGGCCAGTCAGGGCGATGGGTACCCGGCAGATGGGAGGGCGACCGCTTTATTTACGAGCCGGGCGCAGATACAGGAATGTACCTCAAGCAGAAATGGGTACCCGGTAAGCATTATTGGGAGAGCGCGTTGAGGATCCTCGATGCGATCTTCCCCAAGCTACTTGAAGCAAAATTGCAACAGTGGATTGACGAATATTTTGGAACATAGCAGAAAGCGAGGTGATTCGCCATGACGCTCGAACAGGAAGTTGCAAGCATTATGGCATTTGCTCTGCGGAGCGCGGGAAATCCCTCGCCGTACTACTACGACGTGCCGGAGCAGTTCGAATTCCCGGCCATGTATTTCCCGCAGCCCGAGATAGTCACACGCGGAGAGACGTTCCGTACTTACGCATCGGATTACGCATGGTACATCAACGTCATGTGCAAGACGACGGAGGAGGCCCACGAAATCGGGCTCGGTGTGCTCACGAAATTGAAACAGGCACGGAATCTCGTTCCCATAATCGACGGTGGTGGCTCGGAAACGGGCACAAAACTGAGGTTGAAAGATCCGATGCTCAAGAAGATTGACACCGGCGTAGTGCAGCTTACGATTGAGTGGACTAGCCGCAGACCATACGACGCGGAAGATGTGCTCAAGACGCAGCGTTTCTTCGTGGAGCATGATATCAAGAAATAAGGAGGACAGTTATGGCAAACAAGAGTACAAATGCCAGCACAGTGTCGGTGCTGGAAAATGAACAGGCGCAGTCCGTAACCGCACAGTTGGGCAAGAAAATCCCTATCGCGAAGCTGCGTAGGAGTTGCGTCACTCTGTTTGGCGTTACACCAAGCACTTTCGATGGTGCAACTATTGGCTTGACTGGCAGTTATACCGTCGATGAAATCAAGACCATTCTCAAGAAATGGCTCAACAAGGAGGTTAAATAACAATGGCTGGCGGAACTTTTGATAAGCTGGTCGGCAAGGTCAGACCCGGTACGTACATCAATTTTGAGACGACGGGAACAGATATTGTTGGCAGCAGCGAACGCGGCACAGTCATTCTGCCGCTTATCAATTTTGGATATGGTCCTGCGGGAGAGTTTATCACCATCAACAACTCTGCGCCGGACGCGAACTACAGTAAGCTCGGATACAGCGTTTACGAGACTCCCTTGCTGCTCGTAAAAGAGGCCATGAAGAACGCAAAGACCGTAATCGTCTATATCCCAGCGCAGGGCGCGAAGGCTACGGCGACCGTGGAGAATCCCGCCATTACCGCGAAAGCGATGTACGGCGGCAGTCGCGGTAACGATCTTGCTTTCGACTGCGTCCCCAATGAAATAGGGGGCTACGATGTGAACGTCTACCTCGACAATGCGCTGGTAGAAACCCATGAGGGGCTTGCCACCATTGGCGACCTCATCGCCGTCGGCTCTGCGTGGATTGCATTCCAAGGAGATGCAGAGACGGAGCTGACTGAGTTCTCTGCTATCAGCCTTACCGGAGGCACGGACGGCAGCGCGACCACTCAGGATATTGCTACTTTCCTTGACGCGTCAGAGGCGCAGGTGTGGAATACAATGGCATTCCCCGTGAACTCCACAGATGAGAGCGGTCTACTCGCCGCAGCAACCAGCAAAATCAAGTATCTGCGCGAGGATGTTGGCAAGTATCGCAAGCTCGTCGTCGCCAACTACGTGTGCGACTATGAGGGAGTTATAAACGTCGTGAACAGCTACAAGCTGGCAGATGGCACGGAACTCACCACCGAACAGGCGACCGCATGGGTAGCCGGAGCTGACGCAGGCGCAGACTGCGTGACATCTAACACTTATAAAGTCGTAGAGAACGCAAGCGATATTATCGGTCTGATGTCTCACGCGGAGGCGGTTGCGGCTATCAACGCGGGCAAGTTCTTCTTCTCCTTTAACGAGAGGACGGAAGTCGCTGTCGAGTATGACATCAACTCCCTGACCACCTTTGATAACAAGGCAAAGAGTTGGCACAAGAACCGCGTACTGCGCGTGTTGGACAGCTTCGGCGAGAGATGCGTCCTGAACTTCCCCCCGAATAAGTACGACAACAACGATGTTGGTTGGGACATCATGGAGGGCATCGGCAAGAGCATCCTCAAGATTTTCCTTGAAATGGGAGCTATCACCGAAGTGGACTACGACAACGACTTTCTCGTTGACCGCGAGAACAGCCACGGCGACGAGACCTATTTCAACGTCGGCATCAAGCCCGTAGATAGCGCAGAAAAGCTGTTCTTCACTATTACCACAAGATAACAGGAGGCAGAAAGATATGGCTATGGAATACAACAAAAGCCCTATTTCCCTCCGTGAGGGAAAGATTTTCATTGACGGTATCGAGTGCGTCGACAGCGTGAAGTGTGAAATCAAGTACACTCCAGACGTATGGACAGGCAGACAGCTTGGAGAGCGCACTCCGAGTTCCCGTTGGCTCGGAGTGGCCATCACCGGCACTATCACTCGCAGACGCAGCACCCCGTGGCTCAAGGAGGCTATTGCTAAGTATCAGAAAAGCAAGGCAACGCCAGAATTCACTATCCAGGGCATTATGGACGATAGAAACAGCGACTACTACGCAGATAACGGCAGCGAGACCGTGACCTGCGTGGGCTGCGTCCTCACCGGAGATCTGAATCTCATCAATCTCGACAGCGCAGGCGATGTCTTGGATGACGCAATTTCGTTCAACGCTAAGGACATCGTTTAAACAGGCGGGCCTCGTTTCCTATTGGAGCGAGGCCTACTGCATTTCTACCATACCGATAAGGAGAACTGACAATGGCAAGAGATTTGAAATACTTTATGCGCGACCGCGAGGAGCAAATCATCACTGTCCCCGGCCCCGCCACTTTCGTTGATGAGAACGGAGAAGTCATCGAGCTCGAAGTCCGTGTCCTCAGCAATGCGGAAATTCAGAAAATCAACAACAACTACCGCAAGCGCAGCATCGCCACTGACAAAAAGGGGCAGCCCTACATCGCCAACGGCGAAGTCGTTTACAAGACTGAAAAGGACAGCGCAAAGGCGGCACGCCATATCATCGCGGAAGCGCTTGTTTACCCCAATCTCAAGGACGAAGAGATGATGGAGTTCTACAAGTGCGTGGACTTCACCGATATGCCTCAGCTCGTATTCTCCCGCGCGGACGAATACGCACAGGTGACAAGAGCTGTATTCACTGCCCTCGGCCTCATCGACGGAGTTCCCGATGAGGCAGTTATCGGGGAAATAAAAAACTAATAGCCCGCACGGGCAGCAACGAATATTGGGCGCACACCCTTTGGCAGCGGCACCACCTGAGAATGGAGGATTTCGCCGCCATGCCAAGACAGCGACAGCTCTTTTACATAGCGTCGGAGCTGACCGAATCGGAGCACCCGTGCAGGCTTGACACCATCAAACTGAGAGGAGGCGGAAAATAATGGCGGCACAACTCACTGCCATTTTTGAGCTGATAGACAAAATGTCAGACAAAATGGATGCAATTGCTACCAGCGGCAGCGGAGCCGTAGATCAATGGCAACGAGCCGAAAACGTCGCTGATTCCGCCTTTGATGCAGCAACAAAAGGCGTAGCGGGCGTGGCGCAAACAGCGCGGAGCCTCGGCGACACGCTAGAAGATACCGTACAGTCTTTTGACACAGCAGCAGATGCGACGGAGTATTGGACTGCAGCTATCGGTAATTACGACAAGTCCGCACTGGAAGCCATCTATACCACAGAGGAACTTGTGAAAATGGGCTTCAAAACGGAGGAGGCTCTCGAAGCGGAGGCTGCAGCAGCAAGGAAAGCAGAGGAAACCCTCGAAAACCTTGACAAACAGAGCGAGGAGACCAGCGACGGTCAAGAGGAGATGGGTGACAAAGGTGCGGATGCGCTGGCGCAGATCTCTAGCGCACTCGCAGCGGCAGGCATTGTTGAGGGCTTGCAGGAAATCGCGCAGGCTGCTTACGACCTCGCGGACAGCTTTACAGAGGCAGAGAAAGTAATCATCGGCGCAACGGGCGCGACCGGGAAAGAGCTTGATTCGCTGATGGAAAGCGCAACGACCGTGTTCGCGGATTCCCATGCGGAGAACCTTTACGACGTTGCCGCTGGTATGGCGGCAGTACAAAAGGCGACGGGCCTCGCCGGGGATGAGCTTGAGGCAGCAACGAACGCGGGCCTCGCGCTGAACGACGTGCTCGGCTACGAGGTATCGCAGACGGCACGAACGGCAAGCTCCCTGATGAAGAACTTTGGCATCTCGGCAGAGGAAGCATACAACATCATCACGGTCGGCGCACAGAGCGGAGCCGATAAGAACGGCGACCTGCTCGACGTGCTCAACGAATACGCAGCGCATTACTCCGCGCTCGGCCTCTCCGCAGATGAGTTCTTAATCAGCCTGATAAACGGCGCGGAGGCTGGCGTGTTCTCGGTCGATAAGGTCGGCGATGCCGTCAAGGAGTTCAACATCAGAGCGAAAGACGGCAGCGAAACCAGCGCGGAGGCGTTTGAAAGCCTCGGAATGAACGCGGAGGAAATGACCGCTCGCTTTGCGGCGGGCAGCGATACCGCAAGCGCAGCATTTTTCGAGGTCGTTTCGGCACTGAACGCGATGGACGACCCGATACAGAAAAACGCAGCAGCCGTCGGTCTGTTCGGCACGATGTATGAAGACCTTGAGGCCAATATCCTCCCCGTGCTCAACAGCGTGGAGGGCGGGACACTTGACGTAAACAATGCGCTCAAGACCGTCACGGAGGAAGCGAAATCGCTGAATGATAACTGGCAGGAAGCAAGCAACTCCGTCTCCACCGCATTTACAAGCGCGGTGGAACCGGCGGTAAGCGGACTGTCTAACGGAGTGGCAGGCGTGGTGAAAAGCGTCGGCGACTTCCTACAGGAACACCCCGCCGTCACAAAGGCGATTACAGCCATCGGCGTTGGACTTGCGGCGGTAGTCATTGGCATTACCGGCGTAGTGTTCGTGACGCAGGTAGCGATACCGGCGGTCACAGCCTTTGGCGTGGCACTGAACGCTGCACTCGGCCCGATTGGATGGGTAGCACTTGCGGTCACCGGCGTAGTAGCCGCCGTGGGTGCGCTGATAGCCCTTTTCCAAGAGGAGGAAACCGAATACGACACGTGGACGGCGACCACAAAGGCGCAGTATGACGCGCTGCAAGACCTCAATTCCGAGTACGAGGAGGCTTGCGACACATACGGAGAGACAAGCGAGGAAGCACTACGGCTCAAGTACGAGATGGACGAACTGAACGCCTCTTTTGAGGCGAACAAAATGACCGTCGAGGAGTTTGTCGAGCAGTGCAACGCGCTTGTTGAAAGTCATAATGAGCTCGCGCAGGGCTATGCGGAGAACACGGCAGCAATCCGAGAGGAAGAAGTCGGCTCCCTCGCCCTCATCCAAAAGCTCGAAGATTTGGCAACGTCGACGGAGCAGACAGCAGCGACGCAGATGCAGATGCAGAGCATCGTCGACACGCTCAACGAAAAGTACCCCGACCTTGCACTCAGCATCGCGGATGTCACGGAGAACACCGACGCGATGGTGGAATCCCTTAAAAAGGCCGCTGAGGAGCAGGCAAAGCAGGAACAGTACCAAGAGAGCTACGATACCTACGTGCAGCTCTTGAAAGAACAGGCACTACTCGAAGAACAGATAGCAGCCGCGACCGAAAACGTCCGCCTCGAACAAGAGAGGATGGACGGCATGAGCGGATGGGATCACTTTTGGTCTGCCGGAGAGTGGGACGACCTCGAATCCTACGAGACCGCGCTCGCCGACCTCGAAGCGGCACTCGCGGAAAACCAGCAGATGCAGCAGGAATGCGAAAGCACCATGCAGGAATACGCGGACGCAACAGCGGAGGCGGCAGAGGCCACCGTCAGCTACGAGGATGCGGTCAGCGACGCTATTTCCTCCGTGCAAGAGGAGATGGATGAGCTGTGCGCAGCCTACGACGAAGCCTACGAAGCGGCACGCAGCAGCATTGACGGGCAAATCGGTCTGTTCGACACGATGGCTACGGAGACGGAAACATCCATCACGGATATGCAGAACGCTTTCCAGAGCCAAATCGACTATTTGAACACGTACACCGAAAACCTCCGCAAGGCTGCGGATTACGGGCTCGACGAGGGCTTGATAGCATCCTTGTCCGACGGCAGTGAGGAAAGCGCAGGTTATCTGAATGCCATCATTGAGAACATCGAGCAGCTTGGCGATTCCAGCGCAGAGGCGCAGCAATTCGTCGATGACTTCAACACCTCGTTCCAAGAGGTCGAGCGGGCAAAGGACGAATTTGCGACGACCGTTGCAACGATGGAGACCGATTTTGATGCAAAGATGGCAGAGATCGAGGGACGGCTCGACGAAGCAATCGATAACATGAGCATGGAGGAAGAGGCAGCCGCAGCAGCCAAAGAAACGATGGCGGCATACACACAGGCCATCAGAGACGGCACTGCGAACGCGGTCAGTGCGGCAGAGAGTGCAGCAGCGGCAGTTGCGGCGGCACTTAACACCTCCTACGCCGGCGGCGTGACTACGACCGTCGCAGGATACGCATCTGGTACAACAAACGCTGAGGACGTGTTCGTCGCAGGAGAAGACGGACCAGAGCTCATCGTCGGAGCGGGCGGAAGCACCGTGTTCCCGGCGGATGAAACCAATCGCATCATCAAGGCTGTTACCGGGGAACGCGGAGGCACATATACACCTCCCGGCGGTTACGGCGTTGACAATGTTGAGACCGAAACCAGCGGTGGCGGAGAGACCACGAAAAAGGTGGTGCTTGCCATCGAGGGCAAAGGCAACATCGAATTGACAGGTGGAAAGGCAGACGAAGAATCGCTACTTGAGTTCCTCTACGAATACCTCAAGCCGGTGTTGTCCCAAATCCTCACACAGGAGATATTTGAGGAGGGAGACATGAGCTATGAATACTAAATACCAAATGTGGCTGACGCATAATGCAGAGGCTGAAAAGCTCCGCATCCCCGTACTTCCTGAAAAGTTTGGCGTTAGTATCGGAAGCAAAAATTCCACTGTTGACGTGGTGGGCTTGGGTGAGATTGTTATAAAGCAATCTCGTCCGGCCTACCAATTTTCTTTTAGCAGTTTCTTTCCGGCGCAGAGCTTCCCGGGCCTGATGGTGAGCAGCATCACGCCGCCTCTCGATTGCGTGGAGAAAATCAAGAGCTGGATAGAGAGTGACAAGCCCATACATTTGATTATTACGGACGTGGATGTAGATGTTTACTGCACGATCGAGAAGTTTAGCTACTACGAGCAAGGTGGAGATGTCGGAACCATCTATTACGATATGACCGTTAAAGAGTACAGAGAAGTTACGGTGAGAAAGGTCACGGTAGATACGCCTACAGCGACAGCGACCATCGAGAAGACCGAGACGCGCGTAGACAACACCACCACACCTCAGACCTACACGGTCAAAAACGGTGATTGCTTGTGGAATATCGCAAAAAAATTCTATGGGAATGGCGCTAAGTATACGGTGATTTACAATGCGAACAAGAACGTAATCGGGAACAATCCAAATCTGATTTACGCAGGGCAAGTGCTGGCGATCCCAGAGGCATAAAGGAGGGAGTACGATGGCAAAGGGAATCAGTCTGACGATATACAAAAACGGTGAATCGTCGGGCATAGATATCACACAGCTTGTCGAAACCATCAAGTGGGCAGGTCGCAGAGGGAGCCCGACGCGGACACTTACGATCAGCTTATTGGATGACGATGGCTACAAGCATGAGCGGAGTGGTATAGATATTGAGCAGGGCTGGCAGTGCATATTCAAGCACAACGGTAGGGAACTGTTTCGTGGCATCTTTATGACGCAGGGAAATAGCAACAGCAAGACAAGCGAATACAAAGCGTATGACAACGGCATATACCTCAGCAACAACCGAGACACGTTTGTTTATGAAAGCAAGACGGCAACAGACGTGTTCTACGATGTATGCACCCGCTTCGGCCTGCCAACCGGCGATGTAGCTGCATGCAGCTACATCGCCGGTTGGCAGGCCGAAGCGGGTGCAT
>JAFQPT010000240.1 GCA_017411665.1 Oscillospiraceae bacterium
TCGAATTATTTCTTTAAACTCTTCTGAATACTGTTTCATACCTTTTCTTCCGGACATAACAATTCCCCCTAATGTAGTACTTCCATTTTCCTACATTAGGGGGCTTTTTGTCTATTGTCCGTTTTTACTGGACCTGTTCAGTACTCTTACAGTGCTTTTTATATCCTGAAATTGTGAGATTATCTTGTATTTTTATCTGTTCGTTGTTATAATGTAAAATTACGGAGGTGTTTATTTTGGACACATTTCGAACAATTTGGCAGGGATTGGACTGGACATTTCTATCGGATATCATTGTTTCTATCATTCCTGCGTTAATCTGTATTACATTTCATGAGACGTGTCACGGGCTGACGGCTTATGTGTTGGGAGACCCTACTGCCAAGCGTGCAGGGCGTTTGAGTTTAAATCCAATTAAGCATATCGACTGGATGGGACTTGCGATGATGGTCGTATTCCAGTTTGGCTGGGCAAAGCCTGTACCCGTGAATATGATGAACTTTAAGAACCCCAAACGGGGAATGGCTGTGACTGCTTTGGCGGGCCCACTGTCCAATATTTTGCTTTGTGCGGTCATGCTTGCGCTTTACGGGCCTTTGTATATTCTGACAGCTACGAGCAATGGCGGAGAATTTCTTGCTGTTGTTACAAGAATGATGGGAACAACGGCGTATTTGAGCATGGCTCTGGCGATTTTTAATCTGCTTCCTGTTCCCCCATTGGACGGAGCGAAGGTATTATATTCCGTTATTTCCGATGAAAAATATTTGAAGCTCATGTATTATGAGCGTTTTGGCATGATTCTGATGCTGATTCTGGTATCCAGCGGGATTCTTGGTAATCCGTTGTCTTATGTCACAGAATCCGCGTTTGATCTGCTGTTTCCCATTGCGCAGACCACAGCAGAGTGGACTGCAGCACTTTTGTGGGGGTAATATTTGTGATGAATCCAACCTACCGATTGGAAGGTATTGTAAAAGATAAAAACGGAGAATCAGATTTTGAAGGTCCTCTGAGTCTGATTCTGATGCTACTTTCAAAAAATAAAATCGAAATTAGAGATATCAACATTTCCGAGATTCTGGAACAGTATACAGCGTATCTGGAGCAGATGGAAAATATGGATTTGGAAGTGGCCAGCGAATTTATTCAGATGGCGTCTCATCTGCTGTATATCAAGACCAAAATGCTATTGAATCTTCACGATGAAGAAGTCAATGAATTGGAAGAACTGATTGCTTCTCTGGAACAGCTGCAGTGCAAGTCGGTGCTCAGTCAAATTCAGGCGGTTGTGCCCGTCCTCGGCGGAATGAGTGAAAACGGCTACAAGTATTTTACCAGATATCCGGAAAAGCTGCCTCAACTTCCCAAAACCACCTATGAATACCATCATGACCCTGCGGATTTGATGGCAAGCCTACTAATGGTCTTTTCCAGAGAACGTACCACAGTACAGCCGGGAATTCTACGTACCATCGCACCGCAGCGTATGATTCGCAGTGTCAAGCAGAAAAGCAAAGATATTTTGCTGCGTCTGCGTGAATTTGGCCCTGCAAGCCTTATGGAACTGTTGGAATCCTGTGAAGATCGCTCCGATATGATCACTGCATTTTTGTCTGTTCTGGAACTGTGCAGTATCGGCAGCGTTCGTATCGATACTATCGACGACGGATATGAGCTGTCCTTTGTGGGTGGCGACTTGGATAAGATTCTGGATTCTATTTCTGAGGAATCAAATCAATAAAGATAGGATAAAACAATTATGGATTATGTACATGCTTTGGAGGCTGTTCTCTTTGCATCCGGTGACCCTATTTCCATCGATCGTCTGGCAAGTGTGCTGGAAATCGAACGGGAAGATGTAATCGATTGTGCAGAGGAACTGGAGCTTCAATATCGAAAAAACAATAGTGGGATTCGCATTATTCGTCTGGAGGATGAATATCAGATGTGTTCCAATCCGGATTTTGCGGACATTATTGTGAAGACAATGCGCCATCGTAAGCCGCCCAAGCTCAGTCAGGCTGCCTTGGAGGTGCTTTCCATTGTGGCTTATTTCCAGCCTGTAACCAGAGCGTATATTGAGGATGTCCGTGGTGTGGATAGCTCCTATTCTGTAAATATGCTGACAGAACGCGGTCTGATCGAACCCTGCGGTAAGCTGGAGGTTCCCGGCAGACCTACACTGTTCCGTACCACGGAAAATTTCCTGCGCGTTATGGAAATCGAGCAGCTGGAGGACTTGCCTGCGCTGCCAGAAATTGCGCCTGAAGAAGGTGTTGATGCACTGCGGGCTGCAATCGAACAGAAAGCAGAAAGCGGCGTACAGATGGAACTGGATGCCCATAAGGACGAGCCTGCCCCGGAACTGTTCACTAAGGAGTGATTATCCTGAATGTGTTGCTGATCATTCTGGTCATACTGCTTTTACTTCTGCTGATTCCTATTGGAGTGGATGTCGGTTATTGTGAAGGAAATCTGCGTGTTTTGATACGTGTGGCGTGTTTTACCGTGCCTCTTTATCCGATGACTGCTTCCGAGGAGAAGAAGGAAAAAAAGCCAAAGAAAAAGAAAGCGGAAACGAAACAAACGATTCCTGACTTTACAAAAAATGAAATCTTGGATGCTGTATCTGTTGCGGTGAACTCAATTAAAAAGCTTTCATTTCATCTGCATCGGCTGAAACTGCATTTTTTGTCAGCCTTTGCTGACCCTTATCGCACGGCAATGGTCTATGGCTATGCAAGTGCGGCAATCAATGCTTTTGGATTGGCGGGACTAAAACAGTCGGATATTCAGCTTGGTGTTGATTTTGAACGGGAAAACTGTTATATAGACGGATATTTGTCCGTTACGATTCGAATCTATTATATTTTGAAGTTCGTGTACTGTTTGGCGGCGGGGCTGCTCCCTCTGCTGTGGCGCAGACGACGGAGACTGAAAGAAAACAGCGTTGCTGTGAAAGGAAAGGTAGCATAATATGGAAAGAAATACTCTGGGCGAAGTAATGGGTTTGTCCATGACAAAAATGAAGGAAATGGTTGATGTGAATACCGTAATCGGTAACCCCATTTTTACTCCCGATGGCATTACTCTGATTCCTGTGACTCAGGTCAGCATGGGTCTTGCTACCGGTGGTGCTGACGTGGCAGGCAAAGCGAATACTTTGGGTGCAGGCACCGGCAGCGGTGTTAAAATGACTCCTCAGGGATTTCTCATTATCAAGGATGGGATGATTCGCTTTGTAAGCACCAAGGCACCTGCTACCACTGCGCTTGACCGTGCACTGGATATGATTCCCGATGTATTTGATCGCGTGGAAAAGTTGATTAAGGAAACAAAGGAAAATAAGGCTTCCTCTGCTGAATAAGGAATAAACGGGAAAATCCCGTCAATACTAAGCACTGCCCAAAACCGAAAAGGGTGGTGCTTTTATTGAGAAAATTCATTTTGGTCACATCTTTCCTGTTTCTGCTTCTGAATCAGTCTGCATTTGCGGCGGAGGAGGCTCCGTCTGTCTCTGCACAATCGGCTATCGTGTATCAAGCGGATTGCGGACGCATTCTATATGAAAAACAGGCAGATCGAAAAATGCTGATTGCATCGACCACAAAAATCATGACAGCAATCCTTGCCATTGAAACATGTGATTTGACGGAGTCTGTTTTGATTACGCAGGAAATGGCTGACGTAGAAGGCTCGTCTATGTATCTGAAAGCAGGGGAGTCCTACAGCGTACAGGAGCTCCTGTACGGACTTCTGCTGGCTTCGGGAAACGATGCGGCTACAGCTCTGGCCGTGCATACGGCAGGGGATGAGCGTGCGTTTGCGGCGCTGATGAATGAAAA
>JAFQPT010000241.1 GCA_017411665.1 Oscillospiraceae bacterium
GTATAACACCTTGGAGGAGGCCATGCAGGATGCGGCAGACGGAGTAAGTGAAACCGAGGAAATCGGTCCGGATGACGATGCTACCTTGACCAACGCGTTCATCGATGCTCTTCTGGAGGACATAAAAGGCGACCGAAACCAGATACAGTTTATCCGTAAGGGGGGCGGGTTTGTAGCTGATGGATTTGGCATCAGCGAAAGCATTATCACCTTAACGAAGGACTGGGAAGACGATACATCCGCACGGTTCTTCATCAAGTTGGAAAAGCCGGACGGTGAGTTAATTCTCTCTTGTGCCGAAACCAGTAAACACACCGATGAAGACGCCGAGCTGCGGCAGCTCTATCGGTTGCTTGATGAAACGCTTCCCATTGTCACAATTGACACTGCCACACAGGATGTGCGGTATTTCATTGAGGGGAAAGCCTTCGATGCATTTTTAGACAGAGTTCTGAAATATGCACAACCGGATATTCCTGCTATTGAACCCACTGACGTTGAAGGGAAAGTTCTTATCTACGACATTTTCACCAGCGTTGGAGAAGCATCAGTAATTCGGCAGTTTCTGGATGAGATAGCTCTCCGAAAAAAAGGTCTTCCTGAAAACGAATACAAAAGATTAAAAGCTCTCTCACAGAGCGTTTTTTCTATCATCCGCAACACACATAGGCGTCCAAATGGCTGCGTCTTCACAAGCAGAGCCATTCCGGTTGCCTATGACAGCCCCGGTCTTGCCAACCGCGGTACCCGATGGTCTTCCAGTCTGTCCCATATAGCCAACAGCTATACCACGTGGGGAGTTGATGTGGTCAGTCAAAACCCTGCTATCGGTGAGGGACGTGTGCTGCATAAGGTTGCTGTACTTATCTTGTCAGCAATACTCGCAGACCAAATCGCGTGATGCCGGATGAGGAACCGAGGTGAGGCCTGTGTAACATATTGACTCTTTCAACAACAACGTCTTTTCCACAAGGCGACGAGAACCACCAAACTCAAACGTCCCGACCGGTTTACCGGTCGGGATATTTTTATATCTTGTGTATAAATCTATCATAGCGTGGCATTACCGAGATTGATAACGGTTAGTCCGCGGGTTTTCGCCATATGGGCAAATTTGTATGCACCGCCGAATGTTTTATTGATGAAACACAGGCATACATCAGATGCGGAAATCAGATAGCGATTGCGCCAATCAATCGCAAATTTCGGATGCACACACTCAATTCCCTCCGGATACATGGTGTTTCTAAAGTCCTCAAATTCTTCTTTATCTTTGGGGAGATATGCAAGAACCACGCTGTATCGGATATCTGGATACTGTAGCTGAAGCGATTTCAGGCAGATGCGGACCATAGCATCAAACTGTCCCTGATTACCAACCAAGAACTCAGTGACACCATGCTTGATTAAATTCTCAATTGCACTCCGTAGCACTGCTGCATCCAAACCGTAGCACTCACTGTGTCCGAAAAATGTACACACCATACATTTCCCCTCCCTGTATTTGCGATATATCGCAATTATAGCATGCTCTGCAGAAATTTACGATATATCCCACACGATTTATCGCAAATTTGGATAAACTTAATTACGATAAATCGCAAAGGGAGGAATAGACTGTGGGCACAAAAGAGGCAATTGCCAATCGAATACTGCAGCTTTGCAATGAGCGCAACATAGCTGTCAACGAACTGGCAAATACATCTGGCGTTTCTCCCTCAACTGTGTATAGTATTCTGAATGAAAAAAGCCAAAACCCCGGAACAATCACCATAAAGAAGTTGTGCGATGGGCTGGAAATCACGTTAGGTGAGTTTTTCAGCACTCCGGAGTTTGATGCACTGGAACAGGAAATCAAATAGCCTTCTATCTCCCTCAATGGCATTTGCTGTTGAGGGAATTTTTGTGCACAAGCCGAAAAAGAGCAGGACCCATAAGCCCTGCTCTTCAAAGTAATTAAATTGAGATTATCGCATTGCCTTCACAAATGCTCTGTACTCGTCTCTCACAAGCGCATAGGAAATTAAATTTTCCATCAGTTTGATTACCTCTGGGTCATCCAGTTCCCAGTCCCTGTCATACAAAAGCGTTCCTAAATTGAATTGTTTTCCTGAAATTATCTGCGGATAACGAGCCGCCACAAATTCACGTAATTCACTGACTTTGCCACTGCCCTTGTTTCCAACAGCGATTCTGCCGTGATGGTAGAAAGTGAATCGATTGCCAATATAGCGAAGATTATCGTCAATAACCAACTGCAGGGAATGATGTGACTCTTTTTCATTATCAATCGCAATATTCATTGCTGTTTTGCATACCTCAGGATTGGAAAATGAACCATAAGTAGAGAAACCGATTGACACAAATTCCGTACTGCCGTTTCTTTCAATTAAAAATGACCGATAAGGACCATAGAAAACACCACCACCTGCATTACCATAAGAAAGCATTCTTACACCATAGTCTTCCAATAATCGAAAGATTTGGTACTGGCCAGCCGGCATTCTATGGTAGGGACTTAATATACCTTCCAAAAGATTAAACGCTGCACACGCAAGTCCATGTTCTGTCTTATCGCTGATATCAAAACTGAGTTCATCTATGTTGTTTTTGAGGTATTCTGGAATTTCATTATAGGATATTCTTTCCGGAAATTCTCCTGGTTCAAAGGCAACGAACTTATCAGACAGCATATCCTTATAGCTTGGCAAACTGTTTATTTGAATGTACCGTTCTTCCTGTCCCACATAATAATAACAGAAGAATTCTTCTCCGTTTATCATCATGGCATAATCGCAGCCCAAAAGGTCACTATAATCAAGCATTTGATTAGCGGTCTTTTCGCCCAATCCGACTCCGGGAGCTTTACACTCGATAACAGCAATTGGAATCAATTCGTCGTTCTTTGTGTAGCACTTGATGATAATATCAGCCCGCAATGATGTTTTCAGTCCGTAGTGTGAAAGATGGTCTTCGACACTAATCATACCGACCGGAACCTTCAAGTCGTTTATCAGATAGGACAGCACCTGCTGTCTGACAGTTTCTTCAGGAGTAATATATATCAGTTTCTTTCTGATGGGGTCCAGATAGCATTCTCTGCCTTTGCGTATGTAAATCTTCGGCAAGGGCTGAGAAGATAGGTCTATGTACATACTAAGCGCCTCTCTTGTTTCGCAACAATAATATGGTTCTGCTTGATAAATTGGAATTCAGTTCAGGAACATATTAATTGCTTTTCAAATACTTAATAATCTCATCGACAAGCTCAGAATGCCATGCATCAGAATTCAGTACCCCTTTATGGAACGTCGAAAACTTGGCTCCCAAATCAGTTGTTCCCCATCCATTACCATAA
>JAFQPT010000242.1 GCA_017411665.1 Oscillospiraceae bacterium
ATAAAACTTCGAAAAATTCAATAAAAAAATTATAAAGAAAGGAATCAATATTATGAAAAAAGAACTCGTAAATCTGTCTAACAAGTATCTCGCCAATATTGGCGTTAATTATATCAAGCTGCACAACCTGCATTGGAATGTTGTAGGGCACCAGTTCAAGTCCATCCATGAATATCTGGAGAGCCTGTATGATGCACTGGCAAATGTACTGGACGAAGTTGCTGAAATCCTGAAGATGGATGGTGCAATGCCTCTGGGCAGCCTGAAAGCTTATCTGGAAGTTGCCTCCTTGAAGGAACTGGAAGACAATGATTATTCCGTACAGGAAAGTCTGGAAATCGTTCTGGCTGACCTGGAACTGCTGAAGGCTCAGGCTGAAGAGATTCGCCGTCTGGCAGCGGAAGAAGATCACTATCAGCTGGTTGCTTCCATGGAAGATCATCTTGGCAACTACAATAAGAACATCTGGTTTATCAAGGCAATGCTGAAGTAATCGGCAGCGAGCCAAACCATAAATCCAAAATCTTTCCCTTTCTCCTCTCTAAATTCTAAATGTTGGGAACCCCGTCATACTTCGGTATGACGGGGTTTTCCTTGTATTACAGAATACTGCGGATGAAGGTGATGATTTCTTCGGATTTTTTGTCGGTGATGATGTTATCGGCCAGAGCTTCGCTGACCAGAGCGGACAGTTTGTCATAGATGAAGTTGCCTGTGAGCATTACATTGTCGTTCAGCCACTGCTTCAGCTTGCGGCATTCTTCCAAATCGGCTTTTCCGTCTGCGGCAATGCCTTCCAGCAGACCCTCCAGAATATGAGTAGATGCGGTCATTTGGGAGGTGGAGATGAACATCAGAGAGTCCTTCAGTGCTTTTTCCAGCTGCTTGAGCTCCTGCATGGTGATGATACCGTCACTTTTGATGGAATCAATGAGCTTCAGTACAGCCGCAACCTGTCTGTGGTCATTGTATTGGCGGTGTGCCTCGGCCCAACGGTCAATGTATTCCGCTTCCTGTGCATTGAGGGTCTCATTGACAGAGAAGCCGTGTACCATGCCGTAGAAGCGGCTGATGGAAACCATGAGAACGTCGGTGGCGGGTTCGAATTTCTTGATGTGCTTTTCCACGTCGATGTTGAAGGTGCGTACCAGTTTTGTGAACAGCTGTGCATTGCCCAGGGCATCGTCGTATGCATAGTGCTCGGTGAGGAGCTTGATGCCGAAATAGCTGCACAGCCCCTTCAGCGTGAAATCGGAGGTTTCACCTGCGGGAATATACAGCTGCGCCAGCTCATGGGTATCCACATAGTACAGTGCGGGGACGCCCAGCCGATAACGGTTGAGTGCATAGGTCAGTGCGTCCAAATCATCGGCAGTTTCATAGCCAACGATAACGGAGCTGGTGAAGTATTTTTCTACGCTTTCCCATACCTTGGGGAAGGTCATTGCGTTCTTTACCCGTTTTGCATCAATGCCGTGCACAGCGGTGCATGCCTTTTCAAAGATGTCTTCGGGATTGATGAAGATATCCTGGTCGGGATATACGGGGTCGCCGTTGGCTGCATTTTCGCAGATGAGCCCCATCTGGCAAATACTGTGGTTGGTTTTGTTTGCGTATTCTACGTCAAAAAATGTAACTTTTCTCATAGTGCACCTTTCTGTGTTGAAAAATCAAAGACATTATATTATATTGTGAAGAATTTGACAAGCGATATCCGAAAATGACAACAGCCTGTCCGTATAAGGGCAGGCTGTGAATCTTTATTTCAGTCGGAGGCCGTCACCGAATGCCTTGCCGACTTTTTCGGAAATGACATAATAGTCATTGTGTACGGGGTCATAGGTGATGGTGCGGAGCTTGGAAAGGTCGATTGTGCCGTCAGTGAGTACGCGGTCGTCTGCACTGACATTGACGATTTCACCGACGATACATTCGAATTCCTCATCCATACTGAGGAATTTACATTCCAGTGTGACGGGCAGCTGTGCAAACAGGGGAGCATCGACAAAATCGCTCTTGATGGCAGTCCAGTCGGTTTTGTTCAGCTTATGAGGGTCTTTATTGCCGGAAACAATGCCTACGTAGTCAGCCTGTACCAGATTCCGTTCATCTGCAATGCTGACGGTGAAGGCCTTGCGATGCATGATGTTTGTTACGGTTTTGTGGTCCTGAGCCAGACACAGCATTACCTTGTCATAGTCGCAAATCATGCCCCATGCTGCGGTCATGGCATTGGGTGTACCGTCTTCGTGATAAGTACCGATGACCAGTACGGGCATTGGGAAGAGCCATGGTTTTGCGCCGAAATTCTTTCTCATGAGAGTACCTCCGCTTGCTGTTTGAGTTTATGGAAATATCGATAAAAGCTAATGGTCAAGAAGATGGCTGCGCCAAACCAGGCGGAGACCTCTGCGATAAAGATGCCGTAGGCAAAGCCTGTGATTGTGATGATGACAGAGCCCACCAGACGGATGCAGAATTCCAGGCTGCCGGAAATCATAGTGGCAACGGTGTTGCCCACACCCTGCAAGGCTGACTGATACACATACAGCACGTACAGCGCAGGCAGACTCAAGCTCATGGCGGCCAGATACAGATAGGCCACGTCACCTGCTTTGGCTACCAGCTCAGCAGAGTCGGAGGAAATGAACAGCATGGTGATGTCTCTGCCGAAAATCAGCATGACAATGCCAATCAGAACGGAGGTGACTACGGACAGCACCAGACCTTCCTTGATGCCTTGAGAAATGCGGTCATGGAGACCTGCACCGTAATTTTGGCCCACATAGGTAGTGATGGCAAAGCCATAGGACATGGCGGCAATTTCCAACAGGCCGAACAGCTTGTTGGAGGCGGTGAAGCCTGCGATGAACGCCATGTCAAAGCTGTTGACCACACTTTGAATAATCATACCGCCCAGTGCAATAATGGCGATTTTGAGGGTAATGGGTGCGCCCAGTGCAATGAGATTGCGGGAGATTGCTTTGTCGGGAACCAGATTGCTGCGGTCAAACTGCAGCGCAGGGGTCTGCTTCATCTTTACCCAGCAAATCAGCGAAGCCAGACACTGGGAGATGACCGTTGCAATGGCAGCGCCTGCGATGCCCCAGTCCAGTGCAAAAACGGCAATGCAGTCCAGCGCAATGTTGGTAACGGAGGCGGCTGTCATGGCTTTCAGCGGTGTTTTGCTGTCACCGATGGCACGCAGAACACTTGCTGTGAAGTTATACAGCACGGAGATGGGCATGCCTGCCATGAGAATACGGGTGTACAGCTCCGCCATGGCGTACAGCTCGGCGGGAACCTTCAGCAGACGGAAAAATAAATGCAGTCCGCCCTGCGAAATGACAATGGCAATGATGGCAAGCCAGACGGAAAGTCTGGCAGATTGTCCCAGTACCTGCCGCAGGCCCATTCGATCGGCTTCACCGTATTTCTGGGAGACACGAATGGCGAAGCCTTGTGTGAAGCCCTGTGCGATGCCGAAGAGCATCCAGTTCAGCCAGTCCACGGTACCCAGCGCAGCAAGTGCGGTGAGCCCGACGCCTTGTCCCACGATGGCAACGTCCACGACGGTATACAGCTGCTGGAAGATGCTGCCGAACATCAAGGGCAGAGCAAAGGAAAACAGCAGCTTTGCCGGTTTGCCTGTTGTCATATTCATTTGCGGTTCGTTCATACTGTATCACCGCCTTTCAAGCTCAGTAAATTTTATTATATCGCAATTTCAGCCAATGGGCAAGACAGGAAAAGCAGCCCTCCTAAGAGAGCTGCTGTATAATTTATGATGCGGTTACGGTTTCCATGATGCTTTGGAGTGCAGCGGCATCCTCGGCTAAACAGGAAGGGCTCGTTTCCTGTCGGCAGATCAATAACCGTCGGGATGACTGCTGTGCCAGTTCCACGCATCGGCAATGATGGTCTCCAACCCGCGTTCGGGTTTCCATCCGAGCACTTCCGCGGCTTTTTTGTTGGAGGCGATGAGGATACTGGGGTCGCCTGCACGGCGGGGTTCGATGATTGCAGGGATTTCTCTGCCTGTGATTTTGCGTGCAGTCTCGATGATTTCCTTCACGGAATAGCCATCGCCGCTGCCCAGATTGAAAGCGTCGGACCTGCCGCCTTTGTCCAGATACTGAAGTGCCATCAAATGTGCTTCTGCCAGGTCTCTGACGTGGATATAGTCGCGGACACAGGTGCCGTCGGGAGTGGGATAGTCATCACCGAAAATGCCGATATGGCTGCGCTGACCCAGTGCGGTTTTCAGCACCAGAGGAATCAGATGGGATTCGGGGCTGTGGTCTTCGCCGATGCCGACTTCGGTGTTGGAGCCTGCGGCATTGAAGTAACGCAGAGCCACATAGCGAATGCCGTAGGCGTTGTCGCTCCATTTGAGCATCTTCTCAATGGCCAGCTTGGTTTCTCCGTAGGGATTGGTGGGCTCGGTACGGTCGGTTTCTTCGATGGGCTGCTTTTCGGGCTCTCCGTACACAGCCGCGGTGGAGGAAAATACGATTTTGTCGATGCCGTGTCTGTCCATCGCCTTGAGCATGGAGATGGAGCCGCCCACATTGTTATCATAGTACTTCAGAGGGTTCTTGACACTTTCACCGACCAGAGAGAAGGCAGCAAAATTGATGACCCCGTCGATTTTAAATTCGGTAAACAGTCTGTCCAGAAAGGCACTGTCGCGCAGGTCGCCCACACGCAGCTTGGCACCCTTGGCAGCCTGCCAGTGACCGGTGCTGAGATTGTCGGCTACCACAACTTCATAGCCGCGTTCCAGCAGCAGCGCAACCATATGACTGCCGATATATCCGGCACCGCCGGCAACAAGAATCGTTTTCATAGATACTACCTCTTGGAATCCTTGGTTTTTTCACAGTATACCATGGAATTGACGGGATTTCAACTGAGCCGCCATCGGTGACTGCCGTAAAATGGTTGCGAAACGGGGTGGAGTATGATATCATAGCTTTGATTATGGACTGAAACCGCGGTTGTTTCGAAAATACGGCCGTATGGAATCAATCAGTATAGAAATAAAGATAGGAATTTAGAATATGATAATTTTTACTTCTGTATGCGCAAACTATGTGCATAAGGCACGTGTTTTGGCGCAGTCTGTGAAGCAGCATATTCCCGATGCGAAAATGGTTTTGTGTCTGGTAGAGCGTGAAATCGATCCCAAGATTCCCGCAGACTACTTTGATGATGTTGTGCTGGCGAAGGATGTCTGGGAAGGCGACTTCGACCGATTCATCTTCAAGCATACCATTGTGGAAGCCTCCACCTCCGTTAAGGGCCAGTTTTTCCGTTATTTGATGGACCGCTTTACAGAAGAGGACTATTTTGTATATCTGGACCCCGATGTGAAGGTATACGGCGACTTTGTGGAGCTGCGCAAGGAATTGCAGGAGCACCCCATTGTGCTGTGCCCCCATGTGCTGATTCCCGGCAACGTGGGCATGGAGCTGGCAAGCACCGCTCACGGTGTGTACAATCTGGGCTTTTTGGGAATTTCCCGCAGTGCGGAAGGCCGCAGATGCATCGACTGGTGGGCTGAACGGCTGGCGCTGTATTGCTACGATGATATTCAGGGCGGCGTATTCACCGACCAGAAGTGGTTTGATTTGGTACCCTGCTTCTTTGATGCGAAGATTTTTAAGAACCACGGCTATGACTTTGCACACTGGTCTCTGAAGGGCAGCATTGTCACCTGCGATGAAAACGGCTACTATGTGAACGGCGATCCCCTGCGCTTCCTGCACTTCTCTGCCTTTGGCGGGGATGCGGTAAACAGCATGGCACAGTGGGCACCCGAAGAGGATCACCTGTTCCGTAAGCTGTATGCGGAATATGCTGTGGAACATGATGCAAACGATTCAGACGGCATTTCCAAAACACCCTGGAGCTATGGCTTCTATCATTCCGGCGAAAAGATTGAGAATGTCGTACGCTGGACTTACCGCAACAAGCTGGAAGAAGCAGAACAGTTTGGAGATCCCTTCGCATTGTCCAACGAGGAATTCATTGATCGACTGCATATCTGGATTCCCGATAAGAATGCAATGGCGAAGTGGAAGCGCCGCATGAATAAGGCGGCAGGCGTTTTGAAGCAGGAGGGCATTGGCGCTCTGGTTGCTGCTTATCGCCAGTGGCGCAGCCAATAATATGAACGAAAAAAAGCAGACACATGAACACATGTGTCTGCTTTTTTTATTTTGCCAGATAAGCCGCAATCAAAAGAGACAGGCGCTTGCTGCTGCTTTCAATGCCGGGGTTATATTCTGCGTTTTTGTGATTCCAGATGGTGGAATCCAAATCTTCCTTATGTCCTACCAGAAACGGACAGGTGGTCAGTACGCGGCTGCACTTGGTTTCCAGATATCGGTCAATGGTATTGGCTGCTTTGTCACGGAAATCGGGATTCCAGTCGGCAAGAATGGGGTACAGCTTGGGTGTGTACACGTTAAATACCATGCTCATCATGCGGTCAATGTAGACGTATTCGTCCTCATCTGCTTCTACATATTCCAGAATGGAAACATTGCCCATGTCTGCCATGATACCGGAGAAAATGTCCCAGTCAGTATGGGCTTTGAGGTAGCTGTCAATCTGAGCCCAACGGCGGGGGAATTGGTCGGAGAAGAATACATCGTCCTCGCACAGCAGCAGGGAATCGGTCAGATGCTCAGCCGCCAGACGGAAAATCATCTTGTAGCTCATGCCGCAGCCAATCCAGCCGATGTGATGCTTCAAGCCGGGGAAAAAGTTGAATCCGTAGGCATTGTCCTTGTCAAAGGAGGCCTTGCGGTCGGGGGTTTCGGGCAGCGTGAGACAGAGCTTATCGGAAATTGCGGAGAAGTAGCTGCCTACGTGGGCATAGAAGGTGTCGAAGGAAATGCAGTCGTTGGCCAGCAGGAACCGATAGGTGTAGTAGGTGATGGGAGTGATGGACGAAGGATTGTGTTCGTTGAAGCTGTCAAAGTCTGCAGGGCAGTAGTACAGCTTGGAAACGGGGATTCCGCGGGCAGTCAGTTCGGTAATCAGAGTCTGAGAACTGCACCAGATCGCATACGCGCTGTTTAAAATCCCATCATCAGGCAGGGTAGCCTGTGATGTGAGATAAATCATGAAAATGCCTGCAGGGGCAATAGACTGCGCAGGGTCAATCAAAAGATAGGGGACTGCGGCGGACGGAGCGTCATCGGAGGCAAGCAGCGTGCAGGGCACATTTGCGCGCTTGAAGCTTTCGTGGATGCGTACAGCCAGTGTCTCGGTGCTTGCTGTGGGCAGAATCTGAAACCGCTTTGTTTTGCGGACGATTTGGAACATGTCCTCCTGGGTCAGATTCCCGGTTATACGATGCTTGAGATGGGTGAGCTTCTGCATGAGCGGTGCGGTTTTGCGGGTGACTGCACCGAGGAGCGTGGAAATACGCAGCGTCTGACGGATGCGGTAGTAGCGTTCCAGAAGACGATGTCCGGCGGATTGAACGACAGCATCGTAGTTTTGTCGGAGATAGACATTATAGTCTCGCTGACGCTGCAGATTGCGCTCCAGTCTGCGGAGCTCTTTCTGTGCAGTATCATATTCCTGCTGCAGCTGCGCAAGACGGTCTTCCGGAGACAGATTGTTGTTTGTATGATTCATGGGGGATCGTCCTCCGAATAAGTCATTTTAGCTTATTATATCGTTGTTTTTTCGGATGTGCAAGAGAATGTCCGCCACATTCCATTGGATTGCGGCGGACATTGAGATTGTTCGTTTTTTGATTACCGGTCTTCGGGGGTAATGCTTGTGATTTCGGAAATGTTGGGGAATACACGGTAGGTATATCCGTTTCGTTCCGCGACCAGCAGCCACAGTCGTTCAATGGCGTGCATGATGGTACCGTCGACCTGACCGGATTCTTCGGGGACAGGAACCTCAGAGTCATACGCAATGTCAAACAGAGGCTTGACAGCAGCAGTACGTGCCCAGAACATGGTGCCTGCGGGGAAGATAATATCCTCGGGAATGGTTTCGGGGTCGTAGCCCATAGCGGCCATCAGTGTTTGTGCATGCTCCTTGTTGTCGCCCCAGTTCATCTGCAGATTCAGAGGCTTTGGGATTTGCGGGAAGATGACACCGATTTCGGGATTCTGCTCAAATTCGTGGATGATTTTCTTGACGTGTTCGGTATTGCCCAGAAGATTTTCGTAAAGGTACAGTCTCCAGAGCTTGCCACCGTCATGGTGGAGCGAACGCTTGGTGTGCAGGTGGCAGAAGTAGTCGTAGTTGGAGAGGACGGGCTTCAGCTGCTGCAGGAAGGGAATCACATCGCGGCCGACATTTTTTACCACTTTCACATAGAAGTGGTCGGCATTGCAGCGCCCGGTCAAATATTCTTCGATGTATGTAGCCTTATATGTTTCTGTGGTTGTGACATACAGGTCATACTTGAAGGGGAGGTTTTCCAAGTCGTTGCAGATGTCGGCAATCAGGTCGGGATAAAATGCGTGAACCTGAATGGCGATGCGGGGAGTGCTCTGAAGACGCTGCTCCCAGGAGGTGTCATTGGGGAGCTCGCTGAGAGAAACAATGGGCATCGCCCCTTTCTTCTCGTCTTCTGCAAGCCAGGCAGATGCTTCAGCGGCAATCATGCGCTGCTGACGCTTGATGCGGGGTGCCATGATGAGATTGCGCAGTCTCCAGGTTTTGGAATTTAAAACCAGACTCAATGCGTATCTGCATTCGTTTGCTTCTGCTTCCAATGCGTTCGATTTTCTCAAATTTGCATTGTATTTCATTTGCAGCTTTACATTTTCAATGTCTTTCTCACACAGCATCAATTCTGCTTCTTTCAGCTGCTGTGTGACGGTTTCAAGCTGCTTGCGGAGTTCTTCGGGGGTAGGATTGTTGTTCATGGGGTACCTCGGGTTAAAGTTCGTTCAGATAACGTGCCAGAGCATCCTGCCAGGTGGGCAGACGGTTAAACCCGTTTTCCACCAGCTTATCTTTGCTCATGCGGGAGTTTGCGGGACGGGGAGCTTTTGCACCGTATTCTTCTGTTGAGACGTTTTTTACCGTCATTTGTTTCCCTGCAGCGGCAAAAATTGCGCGAGAAAAGTCGGCCCAGGAGCATTCCCCTTCGTTGGTGGCGTGATAGACACCGTATTTGTCGGATACGATCATATCGCACAGCAGAGGTGCCAGGTCGTAAGTGTAGGTGGGGCTGCCAATCTGGTCGGAGACCACGGTCAGCGTATCTCTGGTTTCGCTGAGCTTCAGCATGGTTTTTACAAAGTTGGAGCCGTTGATGCCGAACACCCAGGAAATACGTACGATAAAGTATTCCTTCAGTATGGCCTGTACTGCCAGTTCACCTGCCAGCTTGGTGCGGCCGTAATTGCCCTTGGGGCCTACGGTATCGTCGGGCAGATAGAAGTCTTCGCCATCACCGGGGAAGACATAGTCGGTAGAGATGTACAGCATCTTTGCACCGAAGGCTCTGCAGGCCTCGGCGATGTTGCGGGTGCCGTCTACGTTAACAGCCCAGCAGCGTTCGGGTTCGTCTTCTGCCAAATCAACCTTGGTGTAGGCTGCGCAGTGGATGACTGCGGTGGGCTGTTCGCGCTCAAACAGGGCAAATACGCTGTCTCGGCTGGTAATATCACAGTCTTTGGAACCGAGGCCGATGTTTTCGATGCCGCGTGCGGTGAGCACCTTACATACGTCATAACCCAACTGACCGGTTGCGCCGGTAACAATAATTTTCATAAGGATTCTCCTTTGCGATGGTTATACTCCCGTGCTGAAGGCTTCCACAGTGGCTTGTATGCGGATGTCGGAAGTACCGGGAGTGAGATAGGCTGCGGCAATGGTATAGCCTGCGCTCTGGCCGAAATACTGCCAAATCAGGTGGCTGAGCTCATGCTGCAGCTTTGCGTTCATTCTTTGGCCGTTCTGCTCCAGATAGGGGCACACGGTGTGCATAATATATCTGCCCTGTGTTGCAGCCAGTCCGCCGTCAAATTTGAAGTCGGCGGAATAATCCTGCCACAGAGTTTCGATGAAGCTGCGTACGGAGGGGTCAAGGTCGCTGCCTTCCGCAAACAGCAGTGCTTCCAAATTGATAGGGCTCATCGATTTCAGCTCGATGATGATGCGGTTGTATTCATTGCGGGTCCACTCCGCAAAGGCTGCGGGGGATTCGTCTCCGATGTAGCCGGTCAGGCTTCTGACAAACAACCTGTTGGCACAGACAGCGGTGAATACGCGGCTGACTGCATCGGATACGGGGATTTGGTCCAATGTGAAATCGTCAAAGATTTTTGCGATGTTGACCGCATCGACAATGGCGCGCTTAAAGTGATACAGTGCGGGGCGGTTATGAGAATGCACCACACAGACACTGCTGAGGATGCCCAGACGGTATCCTGCCTGCAAAAGACGGATGCCCAAATCCAAATCTTCCGCATAAGCACCTTGATGACCGCCCAGCTCCATGAAAATACTGCGATTGACCAGACAGGCGTTGTCGCTCAGCTGCGCACTGCGGCGCAGGGAATCATAGCTTGTATCTTCGGGCAGGGAAGTCACTTTATCCATACCGCCGCTCATAACGTTTTTCCAATTCCACACGGTGATGTGGCTGAGCAGGTCGGCATCTTCTCTGGGGGTTTCATAGCAGCTGACAGCAGCGGCGTTGGATGCCAGACAGGGCTGCAGCATGCGGATGATCCAGTCGGTTCTGTCGGGCAGAGCGTCCTGGGTCATAAACAGCAGGTATTCACCGGTGGCGTCGGTGGCACCCAGCATACGGGAGTAGGAGTGAGAGAATTCTTCCTGCTTGATGCGGATGACCTTCGCACCGGCTGCTTCTGCCAGCTCGGCAGTGCCGTCGGTACTGCCGGAATCTACAATAATCAGCTCAAGGTCACTGATTTGTTCCTGTGCCTGCAGAGCTGCCAGCAGGGCGGGCAGCTCATGGGCACCGTTATATGCGGGAATGACAACAGAAATCCTGCCGTCATAGGGGAGACAAATCTCGGGCATCTCCCAACGCTCCTGAGGGGATACGCTGCAGGGAAGCTGGATATACAGTGCATCCTCTTCCGCAGGCAGCCAGTTGTTTCCGCGTACGCGGCGCAGTACTTTTTTAATTGTGGGCATCACGCCGTGATTGCGCAGGTAGCGCAGGGTTTTTCCAATCAGATTTGTCATAAGAGTCCTTTATTTGCCGTAAATTCGTTCGTAGTAGTGCTGGTATTCACCGCTGAGGATGTTCTGCCACCAGGGCTTGTTGTCCATGTACCAGCGGATGGTCTTTTCAATACCGAATTCAAACTTGGTTTCGGGCAGCCAACCCAGTTCCTGGTGAATGAAGGTGGGGTCGATTGCGTAGCGCTGGTCGTGACCCTTGCGGTCAGCTACGTAGGTAATCAGATCTTCGCTCTTGCCGGTTGCTTCGATGATGATCTTTACGATGTCGATGTTGCGCTTTTCGTTGTGACCGCCGATGTTGTAAACCAGACCTTCCTTGCCGCCTTCCAGAATCAGATCGATTGCGGAGCAGTGGTCGTCAACGTACAGCCAGTCGCGAACATTCAGACCTTCACCGTATACGGGCAGAGGCTTGTTTGCTTCGCAGTTTGCAATCATCAGAGGAATCAGCTTTTCGGGGAACTGGTAGGGGCCGTAGTTGTTGGAGCAGCGGGAAATGGTGATGGGCAGACCATAGGTGCGGTGGTAAGCATTGCACAGCAGGTCAGCGGAAGCCTTGGAAGCGGAGTAGGGGCTGGAGGTGTGGATGGGAGTCTGTTCGGTGAAGAACAGGTCGGGGCGGTCCAGAGGCAGGTCACCGTATACTTCGTCGGTGGATACCTGGTGGTAACGCTTGATGCCGTACTTGCGGCATGCATCCAGCAGAACCTGAGTGCCCATAACGTTGGTTTCTAGGAAGATTGCGGGATTTTCGATGGAGCGGTCAACGTGGCTTTCTGCTGCGAAGTTGACGACTACATCGGGCTTTTCGGTTTCGAACAGCTGGTAAACTGCCTTGCGGTCAGCGATGTCCATCTTGACAAACTTGAACTTGGGGTCGTGCAGAATGGGAGCCAGAGTGCCCAGATTGCCTGCATAGGTCAGCTTGTCAATGCAAATCAGGTCATATTCGGGGTGCTGCTTGCGCATGTAGAAGATAAAGTTACTTCCGATAAAGCCGGCACCGCCGGTAATGATCATTTTCATGGTCGAGTGTCTCTCCTTTATAATAAATGGTTTGGTTGGGTTCGATTAATAGTCGGTGACTGCGTCCTTCAGGAAGGGTGCATTTGCATCCTTGTCGGACAGAATGGGGGAATCGGTGCCCCAGTCGATGCAGAGCTCGGGATCATTCCAGCGAATGCCGCCGTCAGCCTCGGGCGCATAGAAATTGTCTGCCTTGTACAGGAATTCCACGTCATCTGTGAGGGTCACGAATGCATGACCGAAGCCGCGGGGAATCATCAGCTGCTTTTTGTTTTCCGCAGACAGTTCAACTGCAACCCACTGCTTATAAGTGGGGCTGTCGGGACGCAGGTCTACTGCAACGTCCAGAACTGCACCCTTTGCACAGCGCACCAGCTTTGCCTGTGCCTTGTCGCCGCGCTGGAAATGAATACCGCGCAGAGTGCCCTTCACGGTGGAGGAGGAGTGGTTGTCCTGTACGAAGTTATAGTGCAGGCCGGCTTCTTCAAATTTCTTCTGAGACCAGCTTTCCATGAAGAAACCTCTGTGGTCACCGAACACTTTGGGTTCAACGATCACAACGCCGTCGAGTTTGGTTTTTGTGATGTTCATAAGTATGCTTCCTTTTTATTAATAGCGATATTTTCCGTCTGCAACGTTGCGCAGATGCTTGCCGTAGGGGCTCTTGCCGTATTCTTCCGCAGCTTCCAGCAGCTTTTCCTTGGTAATCCAGCCCTTGTTGTATGCAATTTCCTCGGGTGCGGAAATCTGGATGCCTTCGCGGTTCTGGATGACACGGACAAATTCGGTGGCTTCTGCCAGAGAGTCCATGGTGCCGGTATCCAGCCATGCGTAGCCGCGGCCCAGAGTGACCACGTTCAGCTTGCCTTCTTCCAGATAGATGCGGTTGAGGTCGGTGATTTCCAGTTCACCGCGAGCGGAGGGCTTCAAGTTTTTAGCACGTTCACAAACCTTGCGGTCATAGAAATACAGACCGGTAACGGCATAATTGGACTTGGGGTTCTTGGGCTTTTCTTCGATAGAAATAGCGGTTCCGTTCTCATCGAATTCAACCACACCGAAACGTTCGGGATCTTCCACGTAGTAGCCGAATACGGTAGCGCCTTCTTCACGGGCAGCAGCTTCCCTCAGGTGCTTACTCAGACCTGCACCGTAGAAGATATTGTCGCCCAGAATCATAGCGGCAGTGTCATCACCGATGAACTCTTCGCCCAGAATGAATGCCTGTGCCAGACCGTCGGGAGAGGGCTGGACCTTATAGGACAGCTGCAGACCGAACTGGCTGCCGTCGCCCAACAGACGCTCAAAGTTGGGCAAATCTGTGGGAGTGGAGATGATCAGAATCTCGCGAATACCTGCCAGCATCAAAACAGACAGAGGATAGAAAATCATGGGCTTGTCGTAAATCGGCAGAAGCTGCTTGGATGTGACTTTGGTCAGAGGGTACAGACGAGTACCGCTGCCGCCTGCAAGAATGATACCTTTCAAAATGATGTCCTCCTGTTCTTTTGTTACGTAATGAATACTTTATATGATATAGGATCGTTATTTTTCGAATATGCGCTTAACCTTGGAGATCAGCTTCCAGCTGCGGCTGTTTTCAATTTGCAGCAGTCGGTTGCTGAAATCATCCCGTTCGCAGATCAGTGCGTGCACATCAGCGTTTTGCTGGAGCTTCCGTTCTGCCTCCAGCGCAATCTCCAGTTCCAAAGCGTGCTTGCGATAGGCATACATTTCGAGCAATGCACCGTTGCTCCGCTCCGTTCTGTAATGCTTTCTGCGAATCTCATCACAATTGATATGAGCGGATTCAACCAGAGAAAGTACATTTTTGATATTGCGTTCCAGAATGGAGGTCTGCAGAATATAATCTCGATACTGAGAGAGGTTTTTATGCTGCATGGCATACTTGGTCAGTATTTCCTGTGTAATCTGGTCGGCGGTTTTCTTGGAAAAGCCTCTGCCGGAGAAGTTATAGTATGCAGCGGTTTGCAAGTCCTCTTTTGCAATGTATCCCGGACCGCCATGAATATCATAGCAATAGACGGGAATCTGCAGAGCGAAGGAAAACTGAACGGTTTTCCCAATTGTGACTATCAAATCGTAGGTGTTCAGAATTTCGGGAGTGATTTTCACAAAGGTATGATGCAAGCCGTAAATATCTACCGTGCATCCTTTCGCTCTCAGCTGCTGTGCAGCATGATAAAGCTCCTCAGGAACATGGTTGGAGACGATTGCAATGCGTTCGGGACGGAGCTTGGGCAGCCGACGCTTGCTGCAGTGAAGCCATGTGGCATCAACGTAGTTAGGAAATACCAGTATGTTTTCGGCAGCCACGCCTTCTTTTACAAGCTGAGCCTTGGTTTCCTCGGAGTTTGCAAGGCAAAGGGATGCGTCGTTGGCGTAGGCGGGCAGTACTTCGAATGGATGGAAGGGAGACAGCCCGCTTAAAATAAGTCTGTCTGCGGAAATCTTCTTTTTAAAAAGAAGGTAGTCGATGACGATAGAATGATGCGCCCAGATCAAATCGTAATGCGTGTGGGAAAGTTCGTCGGTTAAAATCTGCTTGACAGGGATGTTTGCAGCGATGAAGTCATTGAGAATGGGTGCTCCTGCTTCCAATACTGCAACTTCTACTGAATATCCCATGTCGCTGAGTGCGGTTGCCAGATTGAGACAGTTCAGCTCGCTGCCTGCGTAGTTGGATATCCATAAATTTGTTATCAGTACATGTTTTTCTTGTTTTGCTGTGTTTTGAGCAGTCACGTTGATCCTCCGGTTCCACGGATGTGGAAGGTTTATTGATTAGATTTGCCGATAGATAATAGATTGCAGCTTTTCGATGCGTTTGCGGTTGAGCTCGTCCATATTTAAAGGCTCATTTTTCCGTACGCGATAATGGATCAGTGCTTGAGCGAAAGAAGCAGCATTCTTTTCCGATACTGTTGCATAGGAACCTACATCCACCCGTTCATCACTGACGGGGATGGTGGTAATGATATCCTTCCCCAGAATCATGGATTCAAAGTATACCACGGGGAATCCTTCGTAATCGGAGGACAGCACCAGACAGTCGGAGCGATTGAGATATTTATAGGGATTGGTCTGAGAACCGACCATTTCCACATAATCGCCGATTCCGTATTCGGTGATGAGTTTTTCACACAGTTCGCGGTCGGGGCCGTCGCCGACAATCAAGAGTCGAATGTCTTTGCGGGTCTCCCGTGCGATTTTGATAGCTTCCAGCAGACGGCTCATGCGCTTGTGGGGCTCAGCCAGACGTCCGACGAAAACAAACAGGGTTTCGCCGTCGGTCTTCTTTACCTCACAGGGCTCGTTTGCCAGAACGTTGATTTTTTCCCATTCCACGATGTTATTGATGACATCGCAGCCGGATTCCAGCTCGGGCAGCAGCTTTACAAAGCTGTTCTTGCTTTCGTTGGACACGAACAGCACCTTGCGGAAGCGGTCGGTGCGCAGCTCGGAGAAGAACTGCTTGAATGCACCGGGGTCGGGATAAATGGTGGTGTAGTCATTGTGGACATACAGGCAGCTGTTGTCGGAGGCATACTGAGCCAGACGGCTGCCGATGATGGAATAGGTACAGTAGGAGCAGGAAAAATCGTACTTACCGCGTTGCTTCAGTGCCCACAGCTGTCGTTTGGTAAAGTTGATGATTTTGCGCAGCGGGACAAACTTGCATTCACTCAGACGATATTCGCTGATTTTGATGCGGGGGTCGAGCTGCTCCAGAAGGGGACCGTGGCGTTCTTCCAAAACCAGCTCCACTTCACATTCGCTGAAATCCAGACGGTTCAGCAGGTTGAGCAGAGATTTTTCCAAGCCACCGATTTCCATGTGCTTGGTGAAGAAGATCAGTTTTTTCATAGAATGGATCGGACTCCTTGATTGGCATCTATGGATGCTCAGTCTCGTTCGGCAATGCGGACGAGCGCCTTGCCGTATTCGGTCATTTTCAGCTTTTCTGCCAGAACCAGCAGCTGGTTATGGGTAATATACCCTTTTCTGTAGGCAATCTCTTCCAGACAGCCCACAAACCGCTTTTGCTTGAATTCGATGTCGCGGACAGCTTCCCCTGCAAGGAACATGCTTTCGGCAGTGCCTGTGTCAAACCAACAGAACTTGCGGCCCAGTTTGATGACATTCAGTTCACCCTTTTCCAGATAGACGTTGTTCACTGCAGTGATTTCCAGCTCACCGCGGGCAGAAGGCTTGATGGTCTTTGCGATTTCCACGACCCGATTGTCATAGAAATACAGACCGGGGATGATGTAATGGCTTTTGGGGTCAGCGGGCTTTTCCTCAATGGAAATAGCTTTGCCGTCATTGTCGATTTCCACAACCCCAAAGGGACGGGGGTCTTCCACGTAATACCCGAATACGGTAGCGCCCCGATTGTTGGACACGGCACGCTTCAGGTCAATGGAGAAGCCGGGACCGTCGAAGATATTGTCACCCAGAGCCAGACAGACACTGTCATCTCCGATGAATTCCTCGCCGAGGATAAACGCATCGGCAATGCCGCGGGGGACAGGCTGAGGCTTATAGCAGATGGAAATACCGAACTGGCTTCCGTCACCCAGCAGATTGCGGAACAGCTCTGTGCTGTCGGGCGGTGTGATGATCAGAATTTCCCGAATACCTGCTCTCATTAAAGTGGCAATCGGGTAGTAAATCATGGGCTTGTCGTAAACGGGAAGCAGGGGCTTGGGGCAGGGAATGGTCATGGGGTACAGTCGCGTACCTTTGCCGCCTGCAAGAACGATACCTTTCATATGGGTCTCCTTGGGGGTACAGCCGCAGCTGTCGAGGGTGGATCAATCTTCCTTGGTATAATCCAAAAGTGCGGGGTTCAGTTCGCGCCATTTGTTGGTGAAATAGCGCTGCTTTTCGTAAATGAGCTTGGTATGTGCATCGGAGCCTGTTTTGGTGGTCTGGTGGGGCAGATGTACTACGCCCAGATGGGGACAGTAGTACAGCTCACGGCCTGCGTGACGTACCTTCAAAGACAGGTCGGTGTCTTCATAGCAGGTGGGGTCATAAGCTTCGTCGAAGCCGCCGAAGCTGTCAAACAGAGCTTTATCCATAAAGAAGCCGCCTGTGCCCAGATAGCCAATGTCTGCACGGTACAGTCCGTTGGGGGGCATATAGCGATGGGCGAAGGAGTCTACCACGTGGAATGCGGAGCCGAACTTGTTGAACCAGCCGGCTGCCCAACCCACCGCACCGAAGTTGGGTGCATGTTCATGGATATGCAGGTAATTGTCCATCCAGTAGTAGCCGGTGACCCACTGGTCACTGTCCAGAAACAGGATGTAATCGCCCTTTGCAGCCTTCACGCCTACGTTTCTACCACTGGAGCAGCCGTTTTTGCTGTTGCGTACCAGCGTGATTTCGCTGCCGAAACGTGCCTGCAGCTGCTCGTAGGAGCCGTCGGTGCTGCAGTTGTCCACTACGACGATTTCGCAGTTGTAACGACGGTTGTAGCGCAGCAGAGAGGCTACGGATTTATCAATGATGCCTTTATTATTATAGTTGAGAATCACGACGGAAACCTTTCCGTAGAAGGGCTCTGCGCAGCGTTCCGCTTCTGCGGGATACAGCAGGTCCAGCATATCCTGAATACGGCTGGTCCAGGTGTTGCTTGCGGTGAATGCTTCCGCAGAGGCGGCATCGGGAGTACCTGCGGTGTTGACCGCATCAATCCAGTACTGCAGGTCGTTGCCTGCGTACAGGTTGGGG
>JAFQPT010000243.1 GCA_017411665.1 Oscillospiraceae bacterium
CGGCAATCTTCCATTCCACACCGTTTGCGTCTGCGTATAGGTAGTTGACTGTGTAGTCCACAAAGGTGCTGGAATTCCACTTGGCATACAGCTTCAGGTCGCTCATAACGGGAATACCTGCTTCGCCGACAACGAACGCTTTTTCCACGCCGTCTTCCATGTAGAACCAGCCCACAAAACCAAAGCCCTTGTAGGGATGGGTCTCATCGCCCGATGCCACACCGGGGTCACCCACGCCCGTGACATAAGAGCCGTGGGTCACGGCCTTATCCGCAAATTCCGCTGCGTAAACGCCGCCCAGCTGCTCGGGAATGGTCTTGCCGTCTTCTGCTTCATACTGTTGCTTGTCCAGATAGAACTTGACTGTATGAGACACCAGATTCCACTTGGCATACAGGCGCAGGTGGTTTGCAGGCATGGTCTGATTTTCAAAATCATACTCCGTGCCGTCCAAGAAGTTGGAGGTGGTGTACCAGCCGCCGAATTCATAGAATTCCGCCTGATCGTCAATGGGATAGGTCAGGTTGTTTTCCTCGTGCCAATCTGCAAAGGGAGACGTATCCGCACCGTAAACAATGGTTCGATTCAAAACCGTGCCATCGCCGTTTTGCAGCTGCATTCTGTAGGTTTCGCGTGCGTAGTAGAAATGCATCTCATATGCTTCCGAATAGAGAGACGTATCAAAGTCATACACTCTTTCGGATTCGTATTCACGAATATAGCTGTAGCCTGTGATACCGGGTGCGGTCTGCTCTCCGGGACTGGAATTATCACAGGTATCGTAGGATGCTTCCAGATAATAGGTGACACCGTTATGGGTTCTGGTTTCCCGACCTGCGGGAACCGTTTCGCCGTCAATTGCAGGAACCCAAATGTTATAAATATACAGCTCGGGTACGCTCCAGCCGATGTTGGCACCGTTTTCCCAGAAGCACAGGTATGCTACGGTATCACTGTCACCGTAGGTGCCGTAGTCCCACAGCATGTTGTAGTCCAGCTGATTGTAGTTGCCCTTGATGGTCTGGTTGCCATTGTGCTGGGTGTAGTAAACATGGTGCTCACCGTTCCATGCGGAAACGAAGGCTTCCGTACCGGACCAGCCGTTGCTGCTGTCCTTGCCCACTCTGGTGACGGAGCTAAAGACATTACAGGGCCACATGCCGCTGATATCCGCGCCGTACTTGGCATCAAAGGCGATGTAATGATACTTGTAGGCATCGCCGTCTACGGTATCATCGTCATAGCCCTTGGTGTAAGCGCGCAGCGCACCGTTTGCATTGAGCTGAGGCACCTCATCTACCAGACCGCGCTGACCTGTGATGCCCGTCCAGGATGCGTTGTACTGTCTGAGCAGTCCGATTTCGTCGCCGGAATCAGACAGCTTGCTGAATGTACCGAAGTAATAGGTCGTGCCGCCGACAACGTAAATCAGATTGTCGGTGGTATTTTCCATTGCATAGTAGAACTTCAGTGTGTATTCCTTGCGGTCATAGTAAATGTTGATGACCGTGGTCCCGTTCGCATCGACAGTGGTGGTGCCTGTAATCAGATTGCCGTTTGTGTCACGGCCTGCATCGGGAACCTTGGCAGACAGCTCGGAATACCGCTTTTCGTAGGTATCCAAGTCAGAGGCAATGGGGCTGTAATCTGTGTAATCGGCAAGGGTCAAGGTGTCGCCTGTGGTGGCATCCACTTCGTAAGAGCCCCAGAAGGCATATACCCCCTCGTTGTTGGGGTCTTCCAGCCAGTAGGCAACGGTAAACTTTGCGTCATATTCCTTCCACTTTGCGGTGTAAACGCGGTTTTCCGCCGGCATGGTGTTGGGAATGACGGCATCTGCACCGTTTCTCTGCCAGCCGTCAAACGCAAAGCCCTTTCGTTCAGGGGTGTTGACAGTGCCGACATCTGCCCGATAACGGGCATACACAGGCTCTACGCCGTAACCGCCGCTCAAGTCAAAGTTCATCAGATAGTAATAGCGGTCATAGTAAATTTCCACGACCGTGCTGCCGTTGGCTGCCACTGCGGGGTGCTCGAAGTTCAGATTGTAGAACCCTTCGTAAGTTTTCTGCACTTCCCCGATGGCAGAGCCTGTGAGGGCAGACTTGGTTTCGGTTTCGTAAATGACGTAATTGTCGTCATTGATATTCTGTTGGTAGTGAATGACGGTGTACTGCACCTCGGCAGGCACATAGTACACGTAAATGGTCTCATTTTCGGTGTGGCCCGCAGGATAATTCAGCACCAGAGAGTCAGTACCGTCCTTTACCTTGTAGCCGGTCACGAGAGGATGCTCGTATTCATCGCTGAATGCATTTGCAGAGCTCAGATTCAGCTGCACGGGAGCTGCCGCGATGGCACCTGTATCCTCGTACAGATAGTTGATGATTACCGTGTACTGGGTGGGTGCTTCTTCCGTCGGAATCGCCCCTGTCTCTTCATTGCCTTCCTGCAGTCTGGGGATGCGTGCGGTATATACACCGAACCCCATAACAGGCACAATCACGGAGGCCTCTTCGGAGGTCTCCGCAGCCGCTTGGGCCACGGGAGTGGGTGTAGGTACCGCAGTCACTTCGGGAGTCGCGATGACTTCGGGAGTCTCGGTGACCTCGGGAATCTCGGTGACCTCGGGAATCTCGGTGACCTCGGGGGTCTCAGTCACTTCGGGAATCTCGGTAACCTCGGGGGTCTCAGTCACTTCGGGGGTCTCGGTGGCCTCGGGAGTCGCGGTGGCCTCGGGAGTCGCGGTGACTTCGGGAGTCTCGGTGACCTCGGGAGTGCCTGTCAGGTCAATGATAATGGGTTCCAGAGAAACGGGCTCTTCCGTTTCCGCAAGGACCATAGGATATGCTTCCGCGGTGCCGTCTTCGGGAATGAATACGGCCGCGTTTTCTTCCGCATAGGAGACCAGAATCGTAACGGGGTCGCTGTAATAGGTTCCGTGTTCAGTCAGCAGGCCGCAGCGCACCTGTGCGGCATTTCCGCTGAGCACACCGGACACCAGACCGTAGGATACACGCAGGCGCGCATCGGTTGCGTCCTTGATGTTGACCCAGACTCCTCCGCCCACATGGATCTGCCATTGGAGACGGCCTGCCGCAGTGGCGGCGGCATCCAGATGCAGCTCGTTGCCCTTGGGCAGGGTCACGGGATTCTGCGCAGTGCCGTTATAGGTCACGGTGACCATGTCCGCATCCGCAGCAGATACGGTAATGGGACCCACGTAGCCTGTCATGGTTATAAACATAGCGATGCACAGCAGCAGCGCAATGAATCGTCTCTTCATCATTGGCCGCCTCCTTTACATCTGCCCGACTGCAGGCCAGCCGGAAACATCTTCCACGCTGCCGCCGTCGGGAATGGGGTTATTGACCGTCTGAACTGCTTCTGCGGTCACATTGACCACAGCAGTCCCGCTCTTGTAAGCATTGCCCAGCTCAAACGCAAAGGTCACGCTGTCAAACAGCACTTCGGTGGTCTGTCCGGGAGCCAGAGGCTGCTTATGATACCAGCAGCCGTCTGCACCGCAGTACCAGTCCTCGCTGCCTGTGAGATTTACGGAAATCGCAGGAATCACAGTGCCGTCCGCACGGGAGATTTCCAAAGGCAGCGCATTGCCGTCTGCATCGGTAATCTCAGACTGAATGCGGATGCGTACCCAGGCCGAGCCTGCGCTGTTGTTGGTCACGCTGACGATTTTGTCCACAGTACGGCCGGGCATCACGCCAAGGAGGCCTTCTTCGGGGAAGTCCACAAGCACGCCTGCCTGCATCATCTTCTCATTGAGGGTGATGTCGATTTTTCCGCTGGTAATCACGTTATGGGCAGTGACGGAGTCCGTAAAATATGCGAAAGTACCCATAGCCGCCACGGCGAACAGCATCACCACGACAGCCAGAGATACGATTTTCTTTTTTGTAAGCTTAATTTTCAAAGTCATACAAAACTCCTCATGTCTTTTCCGCACCCTTTCGCAGCCAAATAGAGGCTCACGAAAAAGTTCTTCAAAAACAGGTCATAGGACAGAACCCAAAATCACGGGATTTTGGACGCTGTCCTATGACCTGCCCCGAAAAAGGGCAGGTAAAAGGCAATATTTTTTAAGAATTGGAAGTGAACCAGCTCTGAATCTCGCTCAGCTCCATGGTTGCGGGGTCGCCGAATGCACGGTTGAGTGCTTCTTCCGCAGAGGTAAAGCCCTCGGTCTGTACCCCCTGAGAAACCGCCAGAATGGTGTATTCCTCGCCGAACCACTCAGAGGTCTTGTTGTCTGCAGTGGGTGCCAGGAAAAACTGCTTCAGACTGGGTGCGGTGGTGGCATCCTTTGCCAGTGCCTCTTCATAGACACAAAGTGCCAGAACGTATTCCACTCCGTCAACGGTGATATAGCGTTCCAGATACTCCACATCTCCCAGAATTCCGAAGTACTCGTCATGCAGGTCGGTAAATTCCGTATCACTGCCTTCTGCATAGCTGCGGACGGTTTCGAACGCCAAAATTGTACGTACATATGCGGGTTCGCTGCCGGTATTGGTCACAGTCACGATTTTATCCACTACGTTTGCCATTTTGCTGTTGAAGTAGCCGTCAACGGTAGTGGGCTCTCCTGCCGCACGATTATCTACCATGGGGAACAGCTTCTGATTCTGGACGAAGTCCACCAGCTGACCGTTGTCATCGCGCTGCTGTTCATTCTGTTCAATGGCGACGTTGCCGATGACCATGACATTCTTTGCCGCATCGGTGTCGGTGAAGAAAGCCAGAGAACCGCCCACCATAGCAATGGCAAGCAGGCAGACGATCAGACACAGCGCCACAAGTTTTCTCTTGTTCATCCAAACGATCCTCTCTCAGCAAATCTTAGGAAACCTGTGCCCATGCAGCGGCTGCGGAAGTGAAGCCTTCCTTCTGGATTGCATAAGCAGTGAAGCTGATGGAGGGTGCATTTGCCTCGGTGGGCATGTTCACTTCGTTGGTGCCTGCAGCTGCGTCGGGGTTGACAATGCCGGTCTTAACGGTGACCTTATTGTCTACCAGCAGATCCCAGGACTGATCGACATCGGACTGTGCCACTTCACGGTAATACACGCCGGTTTCTCCGGGCAGTGCGGTCCAGCCTTCCAGATTGTAGGTATAGGTCAGATAGGATGCGGGGTTGTTGGTTTCCACGATTTCAACAAACAGCCAGCAATCTTCGCTGTCAGCCAGAACGGTGACTACGGGATCCTTTGCGTATTCCACACCGGGAATCAGCTTTGCAGACCACGCATCGTTGGTATTGTCATTGTCGGTATCGGTGTTGAAGGTTTCGGTCAGCGTGATCTGAACCTCGCCAACGGTGAAGGTGTTGACGACCGCATCGGTGGAATCCTGCAGATATGCTACAGTGCCCATTACAGATGCTGCCACCAGCAAAGCCGCACACACAACCAGCAAAAGAGCCTTCTTCATTTTCATACTATAATCCTCCTTATTCTTTCAAACCATAAGGTATAAATTTACAACTTTATTCGCTGACCGCTTCCGTCTGCTCCTCGTTATCCTTTTGGAACAGGTCGGGCAGGAACATCAGCGCCAGAAACAGAGCCGACAGAGAAATCGCCATATACATCCCCGGCGGTTTCTGAATGTAGTTTGCCACATACCCCAGCTTGGGTACGGCAAACACAGGCGTACCGATGACATTTTTCGGATGCACCATAGTGCCGTCCTCAGCGTCATTGGCATCGCCCTTGGTGCGATAGCGCACCAGCTCGGGGTCGGTCTCATCGGGCACCAGCCCCACCACACGGTGGGTAGCTATGGTATCCTCATTCACCATGAAGGTGATGACAGTGCCTTCCGTGATGTCCTCAGGTGCTATGGCCTTTACGTAAATCAAATCACCCGGAGAATACACGGGCTCCATGGACCCCGACAGCACCGCAAATACCTGAAAGCCCACAAGTCGGACACCCACCAGCGCGACGGCCAGCAGCACCACCAGCGCCACAATCACATTGGAAAGAACATCCCATGTTTTTTTCAGTTTTTCCATGAAATGCTTCCTTCCGTTTCGTCGCTGAATCATCTTTCAGCAAATTTTTGGTATAATTTCAATTATACAATATCAGTATAAGGATTAATTGTATCCAACTCAAGAAACAATTGGTTATAATTCGATTAAAATACCGTCATTTCGGTATATTTTTTGTCATTCTACAGGGTTTTCAATAACCGAATCTTCCATTTTTACACAAAAAAGCCCCGATGTACAAACAGAACCGCACATCGGGGTAAATCATGCATTTACAGTGCGGTACGCGCTGCAATAAATGCCTTGATATATTCGATTTGTCTGGTGGTTTCTTCCTTTGCGGGGCCGCCGAAGCTCTTGCGCTGGAAGGCACAGTTGAGCATATTCAGTGCTTCAAACACGTCCTCTGCAAACAGAGGGGAGATTTCCTTCAGCTCGTCCAGAGACAGCTCTTCCAGTGTCTTGCCGCTCTGGGTGCAGTGATAAACCAGTGCACCGGTGACGGTGTAGGCATCGCGGAAGGGCATGCCCTTCTTGGTCAGATAGTCGGCACAGTCGGTGGCGTTGATGAAGCCCTTGTTTGCCGCCGCGGACATATTTTCCGTCAGCACCTTCATGGTGGAGATCATACCGGTAAATACAGGCAGACACATGGAAACGGTGTCCAGTGCGTCGAATACGGGCTCCTTGTCCTCCTGCATATCCTTGTTGTAAGCCAGAGGCAGACCCTTCATCACAGTCAGCAGCGTCATCAAATCGCCGTAGACTCTGCCTGTCTTGCCGCGTACCAGCTCGGCAACATCGGGATTCTTCTTCTGAGGCATGATGGAAGAGCCTGTGGAGTAGGCATCGTCCAGCTCGATGTAACGGAATTCCCAGCTGCACCACTGAATGACCTCTTCGGAGAAGCGGGACAGGTGCATCATCAGAATGGACAGGTCGCTCATGACCTCCAGCGCATAGTCGCGATCGGATACGCCGTCCAGACTGTTCATCATGGGGCCCTTTGCAAAGCCCAGCGCCGCAGCGGTCATATGACGGTCAATGGGATAGGTGGTACCTGCCAGCGCACCGCTGCCCAGAGGGCACTCGTTCATGCGCACCAGACAGTCTTCCAGTCTGGTCACGTCACGGCACAGCATATTGGCATAGGCCAGCAGATGGTGGGCAAAGGTAATGGGCTGAGCACGCTGCAGATGGGTATAGCCGGGCATAACAGTTTCCTGGTGCTGCTGTGCCTGCTCTACCAGCGCCTGCTGCAGGTTGAGAATTTCGGGGATGAGGTCGGTAATCGCCTGTCTGACGTACATACGGAAGTCCAGTGCCACCTGGTCGTTGCGGCTGCGGGCGGTGTGCAGACGCTTGCCTGCATCGCCGATGCGTTGGGTGAGAATGGTTTCCACATTCATGTGGATATCTTCATTGGCGGTGGTGAATTCCACTTCCCCGTTTTCCACATCAGCAAGAATCTGGGTCAGACCTTCCTGAATATCGTGGTTATCGCCTTCGGAAATGATGCCGCAAGCAGCCAGCATGTCTGCATGGGCCTTGCTGCCTTGGATATCCTGCTTATATAGGCGATGGTCAAAGGTAATGGACTGGTTAAAATCGTTTACCAGCTCATCGGTTTCCTTCTGAAATCTGCCGGACCAAAGTTTCATATTTTCTACTCCTTATATTGAAACAGGGCAGGAGGCTTACTCCTGCCCTGCAATGTGTTGTTTGATTGTAAATTGAATTACAGCTTACCGCTCTTTACCAAAGCCTGCACCTTGGTGGGCAGACCCCACAGGTTGATGAAGCCTTCTGCATCCTTCTGGTTATAGTCGGATTCGCCGAAGGTAGCAATGGATTCGGAGTACAGAGAGTTGGGGCTCCATACGCCTGCCTTGATGATGTTGCCCTTGTACAGCTTCAGCTTTACCTTGCCGCTGACAACCTCCTGAGTCTTGTCTACAAATGCTGCCAGTGCTTCGCGCAGAGGAGAGAACCACAGACCGTTGTAAACCAGATCTGCGTAGCTGATGGCCAGTTCCTGCTTCTTACGTGCGGTCATCTTATCCAGAGTGATGGATTCCAGATATTCGTGTGCAGCATACAGGATGGAGCCTGCGGGAGTTTCGTAAACGCCACGGCACTTGATGCCGACCAGTCTGTTTTCCACGATGTCCAGCAGACCGATGCCGTTTGCACCGCCGATTTCATTCAGAGCCAGAATGATATCCTTTGCGCTCATCTTGTCGCCGTTGAGGGCAACAGGAATGCCCTGTTCGAAGTCCAGCTCGATGTAGGTGGGTGCATCGGGAGCCTGCAGAGGAGAAACGCTCATTTCCAGGAAGCCGGGCTTTTCGTACTGAGGTTCGTTGCCGGTGTCTTCCAGATCCAGACCTTCGTGGCTCAAATGCCACAGATTCTTGTCCTTGGAATAGTTGGTTTCTCTGTTGATCTTCAAAGGCACATTATGTGCTTCTGCGTATTCGATTTCTTCTTCACGGCTCTTGATATCCCAGATTCTCCAGGGAGCGATGATGGGCATATCGGGCGCAAAGTGCTTGACTGCCAGTTCAAAACGAACCTGGTCGTTGCCCTTACCGGTGCAGCCGTGGCAAATGGCGTCAGCGCCTTCCTTAATGGCGATGTCTACCAGACCCTTTGCGATGCAGGGACGAGCATGTGCGGTACCCAACAGGTATTCTTCATACTTTGCACCTGCCTTCAAGCAAGGCATAATATAGTCGTTGACGTATTCTTCGGTCAAATCCAGAATGTACAGCTTGGAAGCACCGGTCTTCAGAGCCTTTTCCTCCAGACCGTCCAGTTCGTCTGCCTGACCTACGTTGCCGGAAACCGCAATAACTTCGCAGTTATCATAGTTTTCCTTCAGCCAAGGGATGATAACGGAGGTGTCCAGACCGCCGGAGTATGCCAGAACGACTTTCTTAATATCTTTCTTTTCCATAATATGTGCTCTCCTATATTTGAAGTTTGGAGTCAATAAATTCTCATTGGCTTTTTATGTTGCATATTATACCACTCTCTTTTTCAAAGTCAACACCAACCGCATTTTCCCAAAAATATTGGTTATTATGCGCAACATCACCACCATAATTTGCATTTTATGCACAAAAATCAAATTTCTTTCCATTTAAACACCATGTATATTTATGCATTTATTCGTGAATAATCGAATAAAACACCCCATTGTCAGACAATGGGGCGTTTTTCGTTTGATCTTATTTTTTCTGACGGACGATTCGCTTGCCGGGGACACCGGATTCTACAATCATGGGTACCTTTTCCACAATAACGGTGGATGTCGTCAAGCCATACCATTGGGCCTTGGAGCCAATGAGTTGTCGTACAAAATATTTGATTTTCAGAATTGCACGATCCAAACTGTCCAAATCAGCTTTGTGCGGCACTTCCTTGTGGATAATGCAGAATTTAAATGTGCCAACAGTAGAGGGCTCGTAAATCGAGTATTTCTTCGTCTGCACAGGCAGTTCTCCGCTCGCCTGCAAATCCTGCACAAGCTGACGCAAATATATGTTGATGCGCTGATCGCATTTAAATCCGATATTCAGCTTCACACGGAAAATATAATCCGTACCATAGGTTTCCACTTCATAATTGAGACCGTCCGGTTCATCCAGCACATCCACACTGACAAACCAGTATGCCTGCGCACGCTTGGGGTCCTTATCCAAAATGGAATACAGAATATCTCGGTCGATGGTTTCCTTGTCATGAAAATTTTCCAGATAGACCAAATTGTGGCACATGAGCGGCTCTTCTTTGTCCTTGCTCAATCTGCCCAGTTCATCCAGATGGTCGAGAAGATTCAAGTGATTATAGTGTTCGCGCTCCAACTGCGTACCGCGGTACCAGACAATCATCAAGCACAGCAGAATGATCGTCATAATAACAGTCACATAGCCGCCGTGCATAAATTTGGTCAAGCTGGATACAAAGAAAACCGCTTCAATCATACCAAATACGATTAGCACAACCAAAGAAATCAGTTTCTGTTTCCGCAGCTTCATCAGATAGACGGAAATCAGAATGGTGGTCATCAGCATGGTCACAGTGATTGCCAAACCGTATGCGGATTCCATCTTATGGCCGGAGCGGAAATACAGCACCACCAGAGAGCAGCCTACCCACAGCACCTTGTTGACCACACCGATGTACAGCTGACCCTTGGTGTCAGAGGGATAGTGAATTTCCATGTGAGGCAGAAGGTTCAGCATGATCGCTTCGGATACCAGTGTATAGGATCTGGTGATCAAAGCCTGAGAAGCAATGACC
>JAFQPT010000022.1 GCA_017411665.1 Oscillospiraceae bacterium
AACCAAGTATCGCCAATTTTCCATATTGCACACTGTACAGCAACTACTCTAAGTCAGTCATTTTCTTAAACGGTCTTATTGATTCCTCATCATGGCTGCCAGTGCGTAGCTGCAGTCGTAGCTGCGGGCAACGGAACAGGCATACTCTGTCTGCTCCTTGGTGCGGTTTTGCAGTCCCGGATGACGAATCTCCTTAGACAAATACACCAGCACCTGCAAAGCCACCGCCCAGGGCGACGGTACATCCGTATCCCATGGCTGTTTCGGCCGCACAGGCAGATCTCGCTGCCCTCTGCTGAGATAGTATCCCCCGTTTTCCCAATCGGAAAACAGGGCATCCGCCCGCGCCATAATCTTGGCTGCATTGCGCAGACAATCTCCGCCGCAGCCCGAGCGGTACAGCTCATACAGCCCCAATGCATAGCCCGCATAGTCCTCCAGTGTGCCGTCTCCCGACACCGCGCCGTGACACCAGTAGCGACTCAGCTGCAGCGGAGCGACCATACGGCTGCGGAGAAACTCCTCCGCATTGGACGCCGCAGTCAGATACCGCTCCACGCCCAGCACCCGTCCCGCTCGCGCAAGGCTTGCAATCATGATGCCGTTCCACCCCAGCAGTACCTTTTCGTCCCGCAGAGGCTTGCCGCGGCTGAGCCGCTCCCGATAGAGCCGCATCCGCAAATCGTGGAGCAGCAGACTGTCCTCGTCGGGCTCCTCCCCGTTATACAAATGCGGCACTGTCAGATTTTCCCCCACGGAATACTGCCTGCAGAACACACTGCCGTCATTGTCTCCCAGTGCCTCCCGCACACGGATGTCCGTCAGCAGATAGTGGCCGTCCTCCGACCACTGGGCAGTGTAAAACCCGCCTGCCGTATGGCGCAGCTCCCGAATCACATAATCCGCCGTCTCCGCAGCCACCTTCCGAAACAGCTCCACCCCTGTCATTTGGTAGGCACGGGTATACACCTCCAGCATCCACGCCTGATCGATGAGCCGTTTTTCGGGGATGGGGATTTCCCATCTTGCATCCGTCGTACCGTGGAAAAATCCGCCGCCAATCTGGTCGCGCACCGCGCCCAATGCCATTTGCCGCAGAGTGAACCCCGCCATTTTGAGGGGCAGTCGCTCTCCCGTATAACGGGCATACCGCAGCAAAAACAGCAGGTCCTGGGGCATCAGCCGCTTCCCCTCCGTGCCGAAGCCGCCGTTTTCCCCGTCAAACCGATTTTGCAGCTGCTTGAATCGGGTCTCCCACAGCTGCGGCAGCTCCGCAGGCTCTGACACCGAGGTTTCCAGTCGGGTCAGCTTCTCTGCCATCTGTGACCCGATGCGCTCATAGGCAGACGCATCACTGTTCCAGTGCAGCGCCGTTCCCGACAGAAGACCTGCCAGCTCCACCTCCCGCAGGGCCTCCGTAATGAAAAACGGATTTCCCGCAGGGTCGGTCAGCACCTCCAGAGGCCGATTGGGTGCTCCTGTCATCATGCAGGCTGCCTGCGTATAGAAAGCAGCTACATCGGGGTGCTCCTGCCCGTCCACCTGCACAGGCACAAAATATCGCTCCGTTAACCGCGCCACCGTGCCGCGGCCGCAGTGCAGCTGCGCCCAGTCGGCTGTGTTGCCGATGGAAATCAGCATGGGTTTATGTTCTTCTTGGGCTTTCGCAAAAGCCTCTTTGCCCCACGGATACCAGTCCACGCTGTCCTCACTCCATCGAATGAGGCAGGGTGACAGTTCATATTGCAGTCGGTTCATGTAAAACCCTCCTTTGTAAGTACTTTCCCCGAATTTTTTCTCCGTTATACATTTGCAATTTCCCAAGGGAGTGTTATACTGCTCGTATACATTTTTCGGAGGGTTCTGACATGATCGGATTGGGAACCATAGCAAACGTAGCGGCCATTATCGTCGGCGGCAGCATCGGTCTGCTGCTGAAGGGCGGATTGAAGGAGCATTATCAGCAGTCTCTGCAAAAGGCCATGGGACTGTGCACCATTTTCATCGGTGCATCGGGCGTATTGACCGGTATGATTTATATGGAAAACGGTGCGCTGACCACCATCAACACTCTGCCCATGATTATCGCCATGGTCATCGGCACTGTCATCGGTGAATTTTTCGACTTTGACGGCAGAATGGAAACACTGGGGCACTATCTCAAGGAAAAGGCCTCCGCAAGCGGAGACAGCCGCTTCGTGGAAGGCTTCGTCACCGCATCTCTGACCGTCTGCATCGGCGCAATGGCAATCGTCGGCTCGATTCAAGACGGCTTGCTGGGTGACCCCGCAACATTATATACCAAATCCGTTTTGGACTTCGTCATCATTATGGTCTTTGCCTCTTCTTACGGAAAGGGCGCACTGTTTTCCGCACTGCCCGTGGGCGTGCTGCAGGGCAGCATCACGCTGCTGGCAGCACTGCTGGGCGGCGGCACCCTGCCCCAGCCTGTGATTGAAAATCTCAGCTTCCTCGGCTCGGTGCTCATCTTCTGCGTAGGCATCAATCTGGCCTTCGGCCCGAAATTCCGCGTGGCAAATATGCTGCCGGCGCTGGTCATCGGCGGTCTGATGGCGGCATTCCTGTAATATGCATTCTTCGACTCTCCCGCAGTCTCTCCTTTCGGTGGACTGCGGGAGTTTTTTTGCTCTACCAACGGTGGAGAGCCCTTCTACCAAGGGGATCTCCCAAAGCATTGACTCTCGGGTTTTCGGGAAATATAGTGGGTATACTACGAAAAACAGGAGGAACCCATATGGAGGTCAACGCAATGCACTCCCCGACACCCTTATTTCAAGTCCGAGACCCCATGAGCGCACTGACTCACTTTATCGCTTTCCTTGCAGCGATTTTTGCCACACCCGTTCTGATAGTCCATGCAGCCGAAACAGGCGCAGACAGAGACCATCTGGTGAGCCTGAGCATTTTCATGCTGAGCATGGTGCTGCTGTACGGCGCGAGCACCGCATATCACACCTTCTCACTGACGGAAAAAGGCTGCCGCACCTTGAAGAAGCTGGACCACACCATGATTTTTTATCTGATTGCAGGCTCCTACACCCCTGTCTGCGTGGTGGCTTTGCAAAACTACCGTCTGCTGGCACTGGTCTGGGCACTGGCTGTGGCAGGCACCGTCTTTAAACTGTGCTGGGTCTGCTGCCCCAAGTGGGTATCCTCGGTAATCTACATTGCAATGGGCTGGAGCTGCTTGACCGCTATGCCCCAGATTATCGCAGCATTGGACAAGTGGGGATTCTTCTGGCTGCTGCTGGGCGGTATCTTCTACACCGTAGGCGGTGTGCTGTATGCACTCAAGCCCAAGTGTCTGGAAGGAAAACGCTTCGGCATCCACGAATTTTTCCACGTATTCGTCATGGCAGGCAGCGTGTGCCATTATGTATTTATGTATAATATCATGTAAGCTATGTATCATCGCGAGCGAAGCGAAGCTGAGTCGAGTGGTTTTCCCTAACGATTGACATATTTAATCGGAGATTCCTCGACTACGCTCGGAATGACAGTTTCTTTTATTGTGCACCAAAAACCTTCCTCTGTGAAAACACAGAGGAAGATTTTTATTTTTCCATTCCCATGCAACCAATTCCATCCTTTTGGGGTTATTATAAGTGAAGGCCTTCCAAACAGCACACCATCGGAGGTGAAGGAAAATGACGGAAGCAAAAGTCCTGCGGGAACTGCAAAAGGGTTCTCAGCAGGCGCTGGAATGGATGATCGATACATATAACCCATATGTCAGCACCATTGTATATAACATCATCGGACGGCAGATGACGCAGCTTGATGTAGAAGAAACAGTCTCGGACGTGTTTCTGGCACTTTGGAACAACTCCCATAAAATCAGGCCCGGAATGACCCGCGCGTATCTGGGCAGCATCGCCCGCAATCAAGCAAAAAAGAAGCTGAGAAAAAACGGACTGACTATGGAGCTGGAGGAAAACATTCTGACTGTTGAAACAAGCAGCCCTCAGCAGGAACTGGAGCATCGAGAGCGGCAGCAAATTGTACAGCAGGCAGTCTTGGCGATGGAGCACCCCGATCGGGAAATCTTTCTGCGGCACTATTATTACGGTCAGACCATCTCCGTCATTTGTAAGCAAATGCACATGACCCCCTCAGCTGTTAAATCCAGACTGGCACGTGGGCGTGAAAAGCTGAAAGCATCTCTGATGCAACGTTTATCTTAAGGAGGGAACACAATGGAATACAGAATCGATGATCTGCTGGACGAATACTTGGATCAATCCGTCCCGATGGAAACCATGGCGTACACCTCCGCCACTACCATCAAGGAGATGACCATGAAAAAAATTCGCAACGAAAACAATCTGCGCCGCAGAAAGGGGCATAAAAGAATATTTACCGCAGCACTGGCTGCCGCTTTGGTGTTTGCACTGAGCATCACCGCCATCGCCGCATACAGCTTTCATCAGCAGCAACAGGAAGCGCTGCGCAACAGACTGCAGGTAGATAACAATCACATCAGCAGCTATGTGGAATACGATGAAACAAAAGCCGAGGGTGTAACCCTGCTGTCCGCCATCCACGACGGAGACTTCCAGAGAGTGTATGTGAACGTGTCTCCCGTTACCGAGGAAGAAGCGCGCAGCGGTCTGGCTACCGACACTTTCCGTTTCTCTACCGATGGCGGGAAGAGCGGAGGCACCGCAATCATTCCCTTTGACGAAGCCCGTCTGAATGAAGTATCAATGGTAGATGTTTACAATGAGCTCGATGGCACAACCTTCCGCACCAAAGATCCGGAAGGAATAAAAAAATTGATGATGGATTACTCCTACGACAAGGATACGCAGACGCTGACTCTTGAATGCAACATCTGGAAGGATGCTTTGAGCGACACCGTAAATCTGACTATTTTGCGTTTCAACGAAGCAGATGAGCTCGTTCATACTTATGGCACTGTCACCTTTACACCCACCACTGCGGAAATGCGAGAAATCCGCTTTGCAGAACCTGTTGAACTGTATAACGAGGACCTGCAGGAAAGCTGCCGTGTCATCGGTGTCCGTCTGACTCCTCTCAGTGCAGCATGGCTGGTAGAAATCGAAGAGGCACAGGAACTGTATGGCGGAAACACCAATCTGACCGATGCACAGCGGGAAGAACAGATCAGCTGGCTCAACTGCACCGATGTACTCAGCAGCGCAGCACTGATTATGGATAACGGCAGAGAACACAATACGGGCATTATCCTGTCTGACCCCTATGTGAACGGTCTGATCCTGCCCACCTCTTCCTGGGCAAACACCATCGACATCAACGCGGTTTCTGCTGTACGCATTCAGAATCAGATCGTATCCTGCAGCTAATCTTCTGAAAAACGGCATTTGCCGCTTCTATATCTCTTATCTCTCGTCTTCTTCGGAAGACCCTTGTCCGCAGACCACCCCGCTCTCTCACGGGGTGGTCGTTTTTATCGGTTGGATAAATCGGAATTTGACATTGCCCTCTCCCTGGGGAGAGGGTGCCCCGCAGGGGCGGGTGTGGGGCAAAATAACAGAAAATCCCCCACATCCGCCCTCGCAAGCTCGGGCACCTTCTCCCCAGGGAGAAGGCGTTGGTGCGCTGCTCCCCTACAAATTCTGATTTGTCGGACTCACGTTTTCCTTCGCATAATCGTTATCGTGCTCAAACGAAACGATCAAGGGTTTGTAAGTACGAACTAAAAACAGGCACGGCAGTTTATGATCTGCCGTGCCTGTTTTCTTATTCAAATAATCCTGCGGACAAATACCGCTCGCCGCCGTCGGGAAGAAGAACCACTATGGTCTTGCCTGCGTTTTCTTCCTTCCGGGCCAGCTGCAGCGCTGTCCACAATGCCGCACCGCCGGAAATGCCAATCAGCACACCGTCAGTCCTGCCCAACTGACGTCCTGCCGCATAGGCATCCGCCTCGGTCACCGTGATGATTTCGTCGATGATTTCTCTGTCCAGCACACCGGGCACGAAGTTTGCACCGATCCCCTGCAGGCCGTGAGGTCCTGCAATGCCCTTGCTCAGCAGCGGGCTGCCTGCAGGCTCTACCGCAACCACCTTCACATAGGGATTCCATGCCTTCAGATACTGACCCACACCTGTAATGGTGCCGCCTGTGCCCACACCCGCAACGAAAATATCCACATTCCCGTCGGTGTCCTCCCAGATTTCGGGGCCTGTGGTGGTCAGATGTGCGGTTGCATTGGCGGGATTATTGAACTGGTCGGGAATGAAGCTGCCGGGAATGGCCTTCGCCAATTCTTCCGCCTTAGCGATGCACCCCTTCATGCCCTCCGCACCGGGTGTCAGCACCAGCTCGGCGCCGTAAGCCGTCATCAGCAGTCGACGTTCCATGCTCATGGAGTCGGGCATAACGATGATGACCTTATAGCCAAGCGCCGTACCCACTGCTGCCAGACCGATTCCTGTGTTGCCGGAGGTGGGCTCAATGATGGTGCCGCCGGGCTGCAGTACCCCGCGCTTTTCCGCATCGGCAATCATTGCCGCTGCTACGCGGTCCTTGGCTGAGCCCCCGGGGTTCATGCCTTCCAGCTTGCCCAGAATGCGTGCCTTTGCCCCGTTTACAGAGGCAAAATTTTTCAGTTCCAACAGCGGAGTTCTGCCAATCAGCTGCTCCACTGAGGTGTAAATCTTAGACATAACTGTCTCCTGTTCCTAAAAGATTAGTAACCCAGTTCTTCGTTTACGATGACAACTTCCATTTCGGAAACACCGCCCAGCTTGCGTGCCAGCACGGTCACACCCTTGCAGATGCGGTTGGGGCTCTTGCAGTCATAGCACTTGACCTCGCTGCCCATTGCGCAGGGAGTTTCCTTGTTCAGACGACGTGCATTCAGAGGAGCTGCAATGTTGCGTGCGCGGTACAGCGCAGATTCGAAGTCGGGTGCAATCTTGTTGACACCGATGACGAAGTAGACCTTCTTATTGCCGAAGGTGGTTGCTGCCAGACGATTGCCGTCACCGTCGATATTGATCAGTTCACCGGTTTCCGCAACGCCGTTCAAGCTGGTCAAATAGACATCTGCAGCATTTGCCTTTGCTCTTGCTTCGTTGATGGGCTGCTGCTTCCAGTGCCAGAATACTTCGTTTTCTTCGCTGAGCGCTTCGTACAGACCCATGTCGCGCAGGGTGCAGCTGCCGCCGAAGCCAACGGTCTTGCCCTTGATGGCTGCAACCAGTGCATCCTTTGCCTCCGCAGCGGTTTCATAGTAGGAAACGATGTAACCGTAACGTTCCAGATTCTCTTTCAGTTTCTGAATATTTGCCATATGTATTCCTCCGATTTTACTTTCGTTGTATGTCTCCGAGAGAAAATCCCCCGGTCACGGCTTCGCCGTGCCAGCCCCCTTTAGGCAAGGGGGCCTTTGTGTTGAACTCAGTCAAACAGTTCGGGGTAAACAAAGGGGAATGTCAGCTCGGTGAGCTTGTTGTCCTTGTCAAAGCCCCAGTATGCATTGTAATTGCCCTGACCCAGACCGGTAAGGAACAGAGGTACGGTGACTTCTGTGCCGGGAATGGTAAACATGGTGTAGCCGTTTTCGCGCACCATGGGGTCCAGCAGGTCGAGAATCATGTCCTTGCCGTTGGTATTGAAGTAGTTGTTATAGGCCGCAGCAAAGGTCAGTTCGGTTTCCTTATCTACCACACAGCCGATGCCTGTGGCAATGTCTACGTAGGGATATACCATGGGGTCGTCTGCGGTCCATGCCTTGATGCCAAGAGGCATTGCCAGCTCATAACGGACAGTCGCAGCATCGGATACCTTGACCTTAATGCCTGCAATCACGCGGCCGGTCATGGCAGTGGTCAATACAGATGCAAACACAGGCAGCTTCCCCGGCTGGGTGGTGCGTTCCATAGGCAGCACCATATTGGAGCCCAGATAGCAGGGGTCGGACAGCATCAGACGGTTGCTGGTAGCATCCATCTCGCCGACCTTGACCAGCTCGGTCTTTTTGGTGTTGGAAAACAGGTCGAACAGCTGCTCCGCTTCAATATAATTGCGCTGACAGAAATTCTGGTTCTGACGACGTGCGCTGACAAACAGTTCCTTCAGCACTTCGGGGTCAACAGCAGGTGTTTTTTTCTTCTTAAAAAAATCAAACAGTCCCATGACTTATACCTCCTCTAATGTACGGGGAATATCCGCGCCTTCGCGGCTGACCACTTCCGCTGCCACCGCATTGGCAAGCTTCATCGCTTCGGTCAGTTCCATCCCCAGATATAAACAGCCCAACATGGTGCCGGCATGGCTGTCGCCCGCACCGATGGTGTCTTTTACGTTCACTTTTTTGCCTTCCGCATACAGCACATTGCCGTCCCGATCCACACATAGACAGCCTCTGCCGCCCAGTGTGACAATGACAATATTCCCTGTTTTTGCATGCAGCGCCAGTGCCCCTGCCTCTTCTGTAGTCTCCCCTGTCAAATCCAGAATCTCATGCTCGTTGAGATGGATAATGGGCTTCATGGCAAGCATCCGCTCCTGCCGCTCCTTGGGCATCAAAATCCCGCGAGGGCCGGGGGCGTAAAACACTTCCGTTTCGGGGTGGGCTTCCAGCCAGTCCATAATATTCTCCCCTGCGGGGGTATCCTGAATCTCCATTCCGCAGGTGTAGCACATAGCGTAATCGCCGGGCAGCGCATCCAGCCATTCTTTGCGGAATTCATATTCACCGCCGCGAATACACATAAATGTGCGCTCTCCGTCTGCTTCCACCAGACAGTAGCAGCAGCCGTTTTCCCGCTCGGTACGCGCCATAATCTGCAGGTCATAGTCCGCAAAAGCCGCTTCCACCTGTCGGGCATACATACCAACACCTACAGGAGACAGGAAGGTCGGCTTTGCACCTGCAAGAATCGCTGCACGGCAGGCATTCCATCCAGTACCGCCAATGGCAAAGGTCTGCTTTGCCGGCTGCAAATCATCCCCTGTTTTGGGCAGTCGCTCCACCGGAATAATCACATCCACGCAGGTGGAGCCAATCATCAACAATTCTTTCTGCACAGATCAGCCGCCTCCGTTAAGCAAGAAATCCAGAATATCCAATCCTCTGTCGGTTGCTTTACGGTACAGCTCAGTGTATCCGCAAGCTGCACAGGAAATTGTGGTAAAGCGTTTGTTCTGCACATCGAACATACGGGCAAAGTTGCCGCCGGTAGCCTGGAAGCTGTCTGCAATATACTCATTGTGTCCACATTTTGGGCAAATATATAGTCTTTTATTCATAATAAACCCTCCAAAGGATAGATATAGTCAGTATATCACAGAAACAGATTGTATGAAAGTGGTTGATTGGGGATTTGTGGGAATTGCGCCATACAAAAAGAGCACCTGTCTTTTGACAAGTGCTCTTTTAATTATTTTTTCTGCATTTTCCGATAGAATCTGCGACGGTACTTCAGCTCAGCATATTCGGTGATTTTCTTCATATAAACCACATCATACACCCCGCCGATGACACCGATAATCGGAGTGCCCTGCAAAAACTTCATATACAGCAGCTCACTGGACAGCCCCGCAGCTGCACTGCGAATCTCTCCCTCGCAGCTGTAGTACAAAGGCAGCAGCTCGGTATCGATAAAGACATCGATTTTTTCCTCGATTTCCTGCAGCTCGTTCCAATCTGCCACTGCACCTTGAATCAGCAGCAGAATGAAGTACTTCTCCTCCTCTGTTTCGTAGGAGAATCCATAGCGCAGGGCAATTTCATAGATACTCTTGAGAATCATTGCGGTGAACACGGGAATATCCGGCAGACCTGCGCCGACCGCGCCCATACCGATGCCTGCCGCACCCGAAATCAGCAGATTTTTCAGTCCGCTGCCGCCCGCTTTTTCCGTAACATCACGGAAGCTGCGGCGGTCCTGGCGGTGCAGAATCCGTCGATGGCCGTCACGGCTTTCTTCCTCTATGCGGTCCTTGTCGTAGGTTTTTTCGATGATGCCCGTACCTTTTTGAAAAATCAAAGAGAACGCACCGGCAAATGCGGAATCCAGTGTTTCCTGCAGCTTATCGGGTACCTTGTCCTCCAGCAAAGCATTCAGACGGTTGGATTTCTCCTCCCGACGCTTCTGCATGTAGCGCCGCTCCTCCGTCTTCAGCCGCTGCAATTCCCGCTCCAGCGGGGTCTGCTTAAAAATTCGTGCCATTTGCGTTAGTTTTCGCCCTGCTGCATAACCTGAACCATCACCAATCTCTGAGCTGCCATTCTGTGGCCCTTGCTGCAGGCAGCGTCGTACCACTTCTTGGCTGCTTCCAAGTTGACTTCCGTGCCAATGCCCTGTTCATAGATTTCACCCAGACGGTACATGGCTTCCACGTGACCGTTTTCCGCTGCATCCGCAAACCACTTGAGGGCACGCTTGTGGTCCTGTTCTACACCCCAGCCCTGGCTGAGCAGGTCACCATAAGCATACTGTGCTTCGGGGTGACGGCGGCGTGCTGCACGGTGGAAGTACTTTGCGCTCAGTTCCATATCCTGATCGCAGCCCATGCCTTCCATATAAAATACGCCCATATTGAACAGTGCTTCCGCATTGCCCAGCTCCGCTGCCATGCTGATCCACTTAATGGCTTCATAGCAGTCGTTCTTTGCATAGTAGTAGCTGCCCACAGCCATCATACCCAGCATATGGCCCAGCTCCGCTGCGATCTTGAAGTAAGCGATTGCCAGATCCAAATCCCGATCTACACCATTGCCTTCTTTAAATGCCATGCCCAGTTCAAAGGCAAGGTCTGCTCTGCGTTCGTCATCGTCGCGGTAATCCTCGGGACCCTGAGGAGGGGGAACGGGGAAGTTTTCCAAAGTGGGCATTTCAAATTCTTCATCCGCCTCTTCTTCCACAACGGGAGCTTCCTGTACGGGAGCAGGTGCAGGAACAGCTGCAGGTTCTGCCTTGGGCTGTTCAACCGCACCGGTACCGGTGGATCCGAAGCCGCCTGCACCGCGCTGAGTATCGGTCAGCACTTCCACTTCTTCCAGCTCGGGAGCAAAGTAAGGAATAAACAGCATCTGTGCAATGCGGTCTCCGGGCTGAATGACCTGGTGTACCTTGCCGTGGTTCAGCAGAGCAATAAAAATTTCGCCGCGGTAATCGGGGTCAATGACTGCAACCTTGTTTGCGGGAGCCAGACCGCGCTTGGACGCCATGCCGGAGCGGGGGAAAATCAGACCTGCAACACCCAGGGGAATTTCCATGGCAATGCCTGTGGGAATCATCACGGTTTCACCGGGATAAATGGTAACGGGTACTTCCAGACAAGCACACATATCATAGCCTGCCGCACCGGGAGTACTGCGTGTAGGAACGACCGCTCTGGGGTCGGTTTTCTTGAACTTAAGCGTCTGAGACATGGAAAAATCCTCCTTGATATCTGTAATGCCCGGGTGATTAGGGCAACAAAATCCATTTAGAATACTATATCATATAATTCGAGTTTCCACAATATTTAGCCCATTTATCCCCTTTAATTTGTTATGGTGTTGACGATGTGTTGATAAAATGGTATGATTTTGATAATATGCATGAATATTATCGGAAAGTAGGTGAGACTCTTTGGATCGCAATAAATTGCTGATTGCAGACGGCAGCTCTTTGAGCCGCTCTGTTCTCAAGCGTATCTTTGAAAAGGACTTCATCGTGCTGCAGGCAGAAAACGGCAGAGATGCCTTCGAGCTGTTCAGAGAGCACTACGAATCTTTGTCCGCGGTCATTATTGAGCTGCACATGCCCAAATACGACGGTGTGTACTTTCTGGAGCACATCGCCTCCCTGTATCGCACCAACAATGTTCCCGTGATTTGCGTGGCTGCAAATGCCAAGGAAGTGCGCAGAATCGAAACCTGCCGCTACCGCCCCACCGACTACATCCTCAAGCCCTTTAATACCGATTCTGTCCGTCATACCGTTCTAAATGCCATCGAAAAGCACAGAGAGTACGGCATCAACGACGAGGATTTGGGTCCCTTGACCATGCTCAACAAGCTGATGACCGTGTTGAATCACTGTCTGGAGGACAATGCCTATTTCCAGACCGCTCTGGGTATCGTAGGCCGTTATTTGGGTGCTGACCGCGTAAGCTTGTATATGAAGCCTCTGGTTTCCGACCGCTATCAGTGGCACAGACCCAATGTCCTCAGTTCCTATCGCCGCACCTATCGCTGGATGCTGGAAAACGAGTGGCCCGCTCCCGATGAGTGGCTGGTTTCCGTCAGCAGCGAATACGGCATGCGCAAGCATTATAAATATTACTTTAAGCGTTACGGCATCCGCAGCCTCCAGTGCATCAGCATTGAAGGCATCCGCCGTGAAAAAGCCTATCTGGTGATTGAAAATGCCTGCCGCACCGAGCAGGACCAGGAAATCTACGCCGCACTGCATAACTGCTTCTCTCTGATGCTCAAGACAGTGGAAATGGGCATCATCGACGAG
>JAFQPT010000244.1 GCA_017411665.1 Oscillospiraceae bacterium
CTTGCGGTGGAGAGGTCGAAAAACATGCGGAAACGTTTGTAAAATCGACCTCTCAGTCATTTTGCTGCGCAAAATGCCAGCTCCCCTTATCGAAGGGGAGCCAAGCGCCTCTTTTAACTCTTCCCTTCAAATTCCGATTTAGATGACTGCGTGTAGTTAAACGCGCCTTGCATTTCTGAACCGCACCGACGATATCGTGCTTCCCCAAAACAACATGGGAACTATATGTGCGAACGAAAAAATCCCCCGACCAATGGTCGGGGGATTTGAATCTTTCGGATTATTCGGTGGTGTAGTTGTCGAAGTAGCCCTGGATGTAAACAATGGGAGTGCCCTTGTCACCGGAGCCGGAGGTCAAGTCGCACAGAGAACCGATCAGGTCGGTCAGGCGGCGGGGAGTGGTACCTTCGGATACCATCTGACCGTACAGGTCGCCGTCCTTTTCGGTGATTTTGGTCTTAATTGCTTCCTTCAGTTCGTCGCCGGACAGATCTGCAAAGTCATTGTCAGCCAGATACTTCAGCTTCAGTTCGTTGGGAGTGCCTTCCAGACCTGCGGTGTATGCGGGAGATACAACAGGGTCAGCCAGTTCCCAGATTTTGCCGATGGGATCCTTAAATGCGCCGTCACCGTAGACCATAACTTCAACGTTCTTGCCGGTCTTTTCCTTCAGCTGTGCTGCGATTGCGTCAACAACAGGCTGGCAGTTGCGGGGGAACAGCTTAACAGTATCTTCGGTTGCCTTGTTGGAACCCAGCAGGCCGTATGCTTCGTTGCAGCCGCTGCCGTTGATGGGAGCGTTCATAATTTCGTCCAGACCGAATACCTTTTCAGCACCTGCTGCCTTCAGCAGACGCTTGGTACGTGCGCGGGTGTGAATGTCGCAGTTGAGAACGTTCTTGGTGTAGGGCAGGATTGCACGGCAGTCGTTTGCGAAGATAATTTCGCATTCTGCGCCGCAGCCCTTCACCAGAGATTCGTAATATTCAACATAGTCAACGCCGGTAAAGGTGTGCTTTTCGTAACCGAACAGTTCACGGTACTTTTCCAGAGTCAGAACATCGCTGTAAGGGTTGATGCCCTTTTCGTCCAGCTGATCCAGGCTGATCAAGTGGTTGCCCACTTCGTCAGAGGGATAGGACAGCATCAGAACGATCTTCTTTGCGCCGCTTGCGATGCCGCGCAGGCAGATTGCAAAACGGTTGCGGCTCAGGATGGGGAAAATAACGCCAACGGTTTCGCCGCCGAACTTATTGCGAACGTCTTCTGCAATGTCATTTACGGAGCAGTAGTTGCCCTGTGCGCGAGCAACGATTGCTTCAGTCATAGCAACGATGTCTCTGTCCTGAATTTCAAAACCGCCGTCTTCCGCTGCTTCCAGAACGGAATTGGTTACGATTTCAACGATGTCATCACCGCTGCGGATGATGGGGGCGCGAACGCCACGGGATACGGTACCGATCATACGGCTCATAGAGAACACTCCTTTACGGAATTATCCGTTTAAAAATCAAGTGAAAAAGGTTTTGTGCTATTAAACACACACCTAAGTATATCAATAATCATGCCCGTTGTAAATCAAAAATTTCACACGAACAAAATTTTTTCGACAGCAGATAACGGAAAAACAGGCAGCATTTTACAATGCCGCCTGTTTGAAATATTCTTATTTCCAGAAATCCAGTTCTGCATCCAGACCGATATTTTTTGCACGGAATACAGGGTCATTGCCTGCCTTACGCTGAGAAACATAGTCTTCCAGACAGTTCAGAGCAGTCTTGCCCAGCATTACGATGACAGGCAGGTTGATGATTGCCATAATGCCCATAATCACGTCGGACAGATCCCATACCAGACCAAAGTCCAGCTGTGCGCCAACAAATACGATGACACATGCAACAATGCGGAAGATATTCATGGTCTTGTTGGAAACGGTACGCTTTGCAATGTAGTTAACCGCACCTTCGCAGTAGAACAGGTTGCCCAGCAGAGTGGTAAATGCAAACAGGAACAGAGAGAAGGTGATGAAGTAGTAACCGAAATTACCGAAGTTTCTGGACAATGCTTCCTGTACAAACAGTGCACCCTTCAGTTCTTCACCGGGAATGATGCCGCTGGACAGGCACATCATAGCGGTTGCGGTACAAATGATCAGAGTGTCGATAAATACGCTGAGCATCTGAACCAGACCCTGCTTAACGGGGTGAGATACGTCAGCAGCCGCTGCAGCGTTGGGAGCAGAACCAACACCTGCTTCGTTGGAGTACAGACCACGCTTAATGCCCTGCATGATAGCAGAACCTGCAAAGCCGCCGAAGATTGCCTTGAAGTTGAATGCTTCTGCAAAAATCTTGCCCAGCACCATGGGGATGTTGCCAATGTTCAGCACGCAAACCACCAGAGCCATTGCAATGTAGATAACGCCCATAACAGGAACCATAACGCCGGTAATCTTAACAACGCGCTTGCCGCCGCCCAGAATGCAGATGCCAACCAGAACAGCCAGCACCAGACCGCCGATCATGGGAACGATAGAGGTTTCGGGATCGCCATAGAAGCTGTAGCCGGAGAAGCTGGTGATTAGGTTATAGGATGCCAGCATATTGAAGCCCACCGCATAGGTAGCAATCAGCGCAACCGCAAAGATAACACCCAGAACGCGGCTGTTCAGCGCAGCTTCGATGTAGTATGCAGGGCCGCCGTAGCTGCCGCCGTTTTCATCGCGCTTCTTATAAATCTGTGCCAAGGTGGATTCGATGAACGCAGATGCGCCGCCAACCAGAGCAATCAGCCACATCCAGAACACCGCACCGTAACCGCCAATCGCGATTGCGTTTGCAACACCGACGATGTTGCCGGTACCAACACGGCTTGCGGTAGAAACCATCAAAGCCTGGAAGGAGGAAACCGCCTTATCATCTGTTTTCTTTTCACTAATTACACGGATGGATTCGCCCAGCATACGGATCTGAACGAACTTGGTACGGAAGGTGAAGTACAAACCTACACCCAGCAGCATAATGATCAGCACGTAGCTGTACATAATGTTGCTGATATTGCCAACCAAACCTGCAAACCAGTCTAACATAAACACACACTCTCTTTCGTTAAAGATTTAAATAAATACATATTTAGTATAACACAGAAAAAACCTCGACACCAGAACTTTTTTAACAACTCTGCCGGGCAAAGCCCGATTTCCTTGTAGTTTTTGGAAACAAGTGGTATGATATGGGCAGAAAAGAGAAGAGGAGGACTCCTTATGAGCATTACCAACGAACCCAAAATCAAAAATCCTTTGATCGTTGCCATCCGCGAGCAGCTGGAGCATCGCGCATTGTGGATGTATCTGCTGTGTGACGAAGCGAAGAAAAAGGGCCTCAACCCCGAAGACTACGCACCCGCAGCCATCAGACGCTGCGGTCTGTATCAGGGTGCCAACCTCCGTCAAAAGGCAGGGGGCGGCGACAGTCTGAAGGGGCTGAAAAAGACTTTGTTCACCAAGCCCGCTCAGTGGGTATTTGAAATGAAGATCCAAAACTGCACCGACGACAATCTGGACATCGACTTCCATTACTGTCCTCTGGTGAAGGCATGGCAGAAGCAGGGCTGCAGCGATGAGGAAATCCGCATGATGTGCGACCACGCTATGTGCGGTGACCGCGGCATCGCAGAAAGCTTCGGCTGTGAGCTGGATTTGCCCAAAACCATTGCCAACGGCGACGGAGTCTGCGAAATCCGCTTCGTCAGAAGAGACAAATAATAAAAAGTCACCTCGTTGAGGTGGCTTTTTATTATGATTCCGTATTCGGTTTTGTTTTTCGTACAATGTAAAGCGAATACCCGACCGACAGTACAATCAGGAACACCGCTCCGATGATTTGATTGCCCATCAGCTCTGCCCGCTCCGAGGAAAATACGCTCAAACTGTTAATCCCGCTGTGGGCCAGAACGCAGGGCCAAAGGCTTCCGCTCGTATGGAAAATGTATGTAAACAGAAAACCTGCCGCAATGGCATAGCAAATCTGCAGCAAAGTGGGCACAAGCTCTGCACCGTTCAAAAGATTGACGATATGACCAATCCCGAAGGTTACGGAGGATATGATGATTGCCTGCTTCACATTGTCTTTGCACAGCGCCTTAAACAGGAATCCGCGAAAAATCAGCTCTTCCAAAAAACCGACACACAGCATGGAAAACACATAGAATGCCGTTTCCAAAGGGGTAAGCCGAAACTGCGCGCCCCACCACAGATTCACGGACACCAGCAGTACCAAAGGCGTAAAATACAGGTAGTCCTTTGCACTGCGCTTGAGTCTGCAAAATCCGTAATACTCCCACAATCCATTTTTCAGCACCCAGATATACAGGCCCAGCATCATCACCAGACCGATGACTGCGTTGGCGATTTTTTCAACACCAATGATTTCAGACACCTTGTCACCGAGACTCAGAGAAATAATATAAATACCAATCCAAATCAACGCAAAGGTCAGCTCATTTTTTTCATACAGACGCTTCATACTCTCGCCTCCTGTCTGCAGTATAGCATACAGGCAGAAAAAAAGCACCCTTTCTGAACAGGTCCAGTAAAAACGGACAATAGACAAAAAGCCCCCTAATGTAGGAAAATGGAAGTACTACATTAGGGGGAATTGTTATGTCCGGAAGAAAAGGTATGAAACAGTATTCAGAAGAGTTTAAAGAAATAATTCGA
>JAFQPT010000245.1 GCA_017411665.1 Oscillospiraceae bacterium
TCATAAGCTGTCACATTGATCACATTACCGTGACCCTCTCTTGCTTCGTCGATTGAGTTGGACAGGATTTCAAATACAGCATGCTCACAGCCTTCCAGACCGTCGGAGCCGAAAATAACGCCGGGGCGTTTTCTGACTCGGTCAGCGCCTTTCAGCTGAGAAATACTGTCATTACCATATTTTTCCGCCATGGGTTCTCCTTTATCTCTAAAAATCTTGATAGTAATCCTATTTTAACTGATATAGTATATCTCAAAATATTGGAAAATGCAAGGCGAGACAATTCTCCGATTTTTTGGAACATTTTCCCTGCACCTCCGTCATATGGATATAAAGTTCGGTAAACGGAGGTTTTGTATCATGAAGAAGCAAATGTTTTGGCTAACTGTATTACTGTTGGGCATTGTTCCCTTTGTCTCTCCCTTTGTAACGGGACTTTATAATATTTGGCTGGGCTCCTGGACCATGTTTGACTGGTTTGTCATGTACTCCTTTATTTACTGGCCCACATATCTCATCGGCATGTTCGCCATCCCCATTGCAATTTTCCAATTACTTCGATATAACAAATAAAAAACTCCACCGAAGTTCGGTGGAGTTTTCTTTATGCTTCGCGAACAGTAATGCTTGTAATCACAGGCTGTGCGCTCTTGGCAATGCTGCCATTGTTATCGGTAGGCTTTGCTGCTTCGCAAACCGCATCTACAACCTCAATCCCCTCGGTCACACAGCCGAAAGCTGCGTACTGTCCATCCAGATACGCTGCATCCGCATGCATAATAAAGAATTGAGAGCTTGCGCTGTCATAGCTCTTGCTGCGTGCCATGGAAATCACACCGCGCTTATGAGAAATGGGATTATCGAAGCCGTTGGCTGCAAACTCGCCTTTAATTTTGGTATCACTGCCGCCTCTGCCGTTACCCATGGGGTCACCGCCCTGCATCATGAACCCTGCCATAATGCGGTGGAAGGTCAGACCGTCATAAAATCCGCTTTCCGCCAGAGAAACAAAGTTAGCAACAGTAACAGGTGCTGCATCGCCGTACAGTGCCACAGTAATCGTGCCGTAATCGGCAATATCAATCTCCGCATAATGAGTGGGCTTTAGCTCCGCAACCGCAGTCTGAGAAGTGCTTTCTCCCTGCACTTCATCCTTTGCACCACAGGCAGTCAGAGTCAGCAGCAGACAAACCGCCAGAAATAACGTCATCAGATTACGTTTCATATTACATCCTCCTTATGGATAAATCATAGTATACACCATATCGAATGAAAATGGTTGATAAATTATAAAGATTTTCGTTCTTTTCTTCACTTTAACGCGATAAACAATTGACAGTATTTTTCCTCGGTTGTATAATTTTTTTATTACACATGGTACAAATGCTACCGAAAAATCACCTACAAACGGAGGGGTTTGTATGTACGATATGGATCTGCTTGCCAGAACCGACACTGTCAATGAACTTTTGGCCCGCTACGGTGTCAAATTCGGCATCTACAAGAACAACACATTCAAAGAACAGCTGTTTCCCTTTGATGCGATTCCCCGAATCATTGAGGCGGATGAATTTGCATATCTGGAACGTGGTCTGAAGCAGCGCGTCATGGCACTGAATCTGTTTTTGAAGGATATCTACGGTGAAAAGAAAATCATCAAAGACAAGGTCATCCCCGAAGAATTCATCTTCTCCTCCAGTGGCTACATGGCGGAATGTGAAGGCGTACGTCCCGTAAAGGATATTTACTCCCATATTTCCGGCATTGACCTTGTACAGGGCAAGGACAAGCAGTGGTACATTCTGGAAGATAACCTGCGTGTTCCTTCCGGTGCTTCCTACCCCACCATTGCCAGAGACCTGTGCCGCCGCAGCAGCCCCGCGACCTTCAAGAACATCAATCTGGAAGACAACCGTAACTATCCTCAGCTGCTGAAAAAGACCATGGACCACGTCAACACAGGCGGTATTTCCGTGGTACTGACCCCCGGCAGATACAATGCCGCGTATTTTGAACACTCCTATCTGGCAGAAAAGATGGGTGCACATCTGGTCAGCAGCAATAACCTCCGCGTGGAAAACGATCATCTCTACTATGTGACCTATGACGGAAAGCTGGAACGTGTCGGTGCTGTTTACCGCCGTATTTCCGACGAATATCTGGATCCCATGAACTTCTACGAAGGTTCCCTCATTGGTGTTCCCCATCTGTACGATGTATTCAAAAAGGGTAATGTGGCTCTGCTGAATGCTCCCGGCAACGGTGTTGCAGACGACAAGGGTATTTACTACTTTGTTCCCAAGATGATCCGCTATTATCTGGGTGAAGAACCCATCCTCAATAACGCGCCTACATACCTGCCCTACTACGAAGAAGACATGCAGTACACACTGGAGCACTTCGACGATCTGGTGTTGAAGGATGTTGCGGAAGCGGGTGGTTACGGTGTTGTATTCGGCAACAAGATGACCAAGGAAGAAAAGGCAACCTTTATCGACCTGCTGAAGAAAGAACCTCGCCGTTTCATTGCACAGGAGGTCATTGACTTCCTGGATATCGACATTCTGGAAGACGGACAGTTCCTGCCCAGAAAGGCTGACCTGCGTGCATTCGTTCTCACCGCAGATGAGCCCAAGGTTTGGAAGAGCGGTCTGACCCGTTTCTCCAGAAATCCCGATTCCTTCATCGTCAACTCTTCTCAGGGCGGCGGTTTCAAGGATACCTGGGTACTGTCCAAATAAGCATTTTTGATTCATCAATTTTTGGGAGGTCATTGATTTGAGCATCATCTCCATGGAACAAGCCGACAGACTGTACTGGCTCGGCAGA
>JAFQPT010000246.1 GCA_017411665.1 Oscillospiraceae bacterium
GAAGGCTGTTCCACATTGAGGACAGCCCTTGTGGGATAATCAGAGTAAACAAATGATATCGGAGGGATTGATATGAAAAAAGCAGAGGAAAAGAAACTGAACATCGTCATCAATGCACTCGAAGCGGCGGGATATAATCCCTATGCACAGCTGACAGGCTATCTCACGACAGGCGATGCGGCTTACATCACCAGACAGGGCGGCGCGCGTACGATGGTGCGGGAGCTGGACCGCGGTGTGATCGGGAAATATCTGGCAGACAACAGTCGGATGGGGCTGAGATAAGGAGGCGCGGCATGACAAATTACGAGGCAATCAGAAGCATGACCCCTGCTCAGATGGACCTCTTTTTGGTTCATGTGTATTTGACAGGGGTCAATGACGGCATTTTTGCGGCGACTGTCGATGATGACGACTATGCGGGCTTTTTGGGAGACAGCTATCGGCTGGACTGGCTGATGGATTCTGCGGAGCAGGCAACTGCTTTGGTGCGGGATGAAAATGGTGAGCTGTACCTGCCTGCGGCATTGGTGCGCGCCATGATGCGCAATGCCATCGGTTCTGGTGGAGCGGCTTGCGCGAATGAGACTGCGGTGTTAGAATAGGGGAAAAAGAGAAGGTGGGATACCATGGCGATTCGTTCCGAATTATACATCCATGAGTCAGATAAGGCTGCGCTGGCTGCGTTGAAGGCCATTCCCGGATTTACGCCCCTGGTAAAGGGCTTTATGAAGGTCTGGAGTGAACAGCAGTTCCGCATTGAAAATATGTCTACCAATCTTCGCTTGAGCGATAAGCAGCTGTCTAAGTACTACAATATGCTGCCGCCCATTTGCGAAAAGCTGGGGATTGAGGTGCCTGAGCTGTATCTGACATTGAATGTGAAGCCCAATGCATATACTTACGGAGATACCAAGCCCTTCATCGTGATTACCACAGGGCTGCTGGAAACCGTTCCCGATGAGCTGATTCCCACTGTGCTGGCCCATGAATGCGGACACATTGCCTGCCACCATGTGCTGTACAGCACCATCGGCAGACTGCTCATCAACGGCACCATCGAGGCACTGGAGCTTGGCGGGCTGATTTCCCTGCCTCTGCAGGTTGCGTTTTACTACTGGATGCGCTGCAGTGAGTATTCCGCTGACCGTGCGGCCCTGATTTGCGACGGAACAAGCGATAAGCTGGTGGAAATGTGCATGCGCTTTGCGGGCTTTGACAAGGATATTCAAGGCGAAGTGGACGTCAACGAATTCCTCAAGCAGGCGGAGGAATATCGGGAAATGGTGAATGGCTCTGCGTGGAATAAGACACTGGAATTCCTGATGTACAAAAACAATGACCATCCGCTTAATGCGGTCAGAGCCTATGAGGCGAAGAAGTGGGGCGATTCCGAACAGTTTTTGAAGGCTGTGCGCTACGGCAATCTGCTGACGGAAGGCGGAGCGGCTTTGGCACAGACCAATGAAATTCCCATTCCTTACGGAGCAAGAGGTGTTTCGGGCCTGAACTGCAACTTCCTGGTGGCAAAGCTCCGTGAAGCGGGCTTCTACAATATTTACACCTTCCCCTCAAGGGAAAGGTTTGCACTGGCAAAGCCGGGGCGCGTACTGAGCTTTAATGTGAACGGCTATACCGATTTTACAGCGGGTACCTGGTTCCCCAAAGACAGCGATATTTCGATTACATATTACGATCCCTAAACGGAAAGCTATAAAGGAGGCGCTGCATGAGCCGCGACGAATTCTTTATTCACGTCAGTGATACAGACAAGCGCTTAGCGGTTTCCCGCAGAACGTTCGCTGAAGGGGCACCGCTTTCTCCCTGTGATATGACGCCCGATGATGTGGACTATGAAATGGAGCAGGGGAAGCATCCCGAGATTTTGGAAGTGTGCGGAATGAACCAGAAAAGTCTGGAGCATTTTGTAAGTCGGTATGGCAAAAGCTATCGCTTTCTCAGCTTCTTTAAATGTCAGATGATCAAGGACTTTTCTCCTCTGGAGGATTTGGCGCGTCTGGAGCAGGTTCGGATCTACTGGAATATCGGAACCGATCGGCTTTGGAATTTCTCCCGCAATACCGCATTGAATACGCTGCGGATTGCGGACTGCAAAAAAATCACAAAACATCCGATGCTGCTGGCAACTTCTCCCACACTGGAAACGGTCAGTATCAGAGGGGATCTGTTCAATCGCTTTCCCATGGACGATTTGAATGTGTTCGGAGACATGCCGAATCTGCGCCATTTGCAGTTGCACTATATTCGGCCGCTGGATAAGAACATGGATTTTCTTTCTAAGGCGCCTAAATTGGAACGCTTTGATTTTGATGCGGGTATGCTGACCACAGAGGAAATCGCTTGGATCGTGGCAAAGTATCCCCATTTGCAGGGGGTCAGCTTGAGAGCGTATGACGATGAGTACATCGAAGCGGGAGAGGTGCGTATTTGCGGATTTCGCAAGCCCACGCTCTATCTTCCGGAGCAGCAGAAGCGACTGGATCGATACGTTGCACGGTTTGATGAACTGGTGGAGATGTATCGAAAGGAATCGGAATGAGACTGTAAGAGGCATGCTATGAAAAAACTGTTATTGATGACGGGGGATCTTGCTTGCGGGAAAACCACCTTTGGGAAAATTCTTGCCAAGCGATACGATACCAACCTGTTTTATAAGGACAACATCAAGGAAGTACTGGGAGATACCATCGGCTATTCCAACCGAGAGGAAAATCTGAAGCTGTCCAAGGCTGCGGTGGAAGTGATGACGCTGATTTTTTCGGAGTTCACCGTGCTGGGGAAGAACTTGATTCTGGAGGCTAATTTCCGCACCCATGAGCTGGAAAAGCTCCACAAAATTGCATCGGAGAACGGGTACGAGGTGCTGACCCTCGTATTCCGTGCAGACACCCGTCTGCTCCATCAGCGGTACTTGAACCGCATCGCAAACGAGAATCGGCATCCCGTCCATGTGATTGCAGTGCTGGATGATTATATTGATTTTGCGGAGTACATCGGAAAGGCACGGAGCGAATTTGTTCCCGGCGAGACGATGACGGTATACGCAGATGACTTCGCCTATCAGACAGATACAAAATTACTGGAAAAGCTGGATGCATTTATGCTGAACTGATGAAAAAGTGAACAGGTCCAGTAAAAACGGACAATAGACAAAAAGCCCCCTAATGTAGGAAAATGGAAGTACTACATTAGGGGGAATTGTTATGTCCGGAAGAAAAGGTATGAAACAGTATTCAGAAGAGTTTAAAGAAATAATTCGA
>JAFQPT010000247.1 GCA_017411665.1 Oscillospiraceae bacterium
CTGTCTGCGGTGATAGGGCGAGAGATGAATTCTCATAAATAAATCGTGGGCAATATATTCATCGATGATTTCCATGGTTTTTCCTTTATTCAGAAGCTGTTTGAAAACCGTGTTTTCCACAGCTTTACCGATATAAATAGAAATGTGAAACGGTGCAAAACGTTGCTTGTAATCAATGGATATATCTTCCCAGCAGCAGTCTGAAATAAATACAGAATGAACCACATGACTGCTCCAACCATCGTCACAGGGCTGCAAAATGATTCGGATACCTCCATTTTCAGGATAGATATTTTCAATGACGCGGTCATGCAAAGAAAACGGCAGGCGCTCATTGGAATCAATTTTAAATTGGCAGATACTTTTCGTGATAATCCTCACCGGCTTTCTATAATATAGAATCATTCTATACTGTAATAATTCGCATTTCAAGCGAGAGTATGGATGAACGCTTATGGATTTAGGTGGAGCGGGAATATCTGATTTGCTGTATTCATATCATTTTAAAGTTCGTCGAGGGAGGGAAGAAAATATTACTTTTTTTCGTTAAATTGTCAAATTGCACTTTACATTAGAATCTTTGGAGTATATAATAAACTCAATTTTTTGAAAATGGAGGATAAACCATGAAAAAGATTACCGCTCTTTTCCTCGCTGTTGTCATGATGATGAGCATGGCTGCTTGCGGCGGAAATAACAGCAGTGATGCTGCAAACGGCTCTTCTGTAGAAGAAGGCCTGCTTCGTGTAGCGGCTCTGACTGACATCAATACTATGGACGTTGCTCAGACTACCGATAACTACATGATTCCCATGAATATTTTTGACCGCCTGTACGAAGTAGAAGTACAGGAAGATGGCAGCACTGAAATTGTTCCCAGCTTGGCTGTGGACTACAATGTTACCAATGAAGGTCTCACTTACAACTTCGTTCTGCGTGAAGGCGTACAGTTCTCCAACGGCAGTGCTCTGACTGCTTCCGACATGCAGTACACCTTTGAACGTCTGCTGACCGCAGGTGGCGTAAACGATGACATTCCTCTGGAAGTGAAGGGGGCTGAAGCTCTGAAAAACGGTGAAGCTGATTCTTTGGAAGGCTTCGTTGTTGAAGACGACACTCATTTCTCTATCACTCTGAACACCGCAAACGCAGGCTTCCTTGCTGAACTGACCGGTCCTGCAATGTCTGTTGTTGACAAGGAAACCATGGAATCCGTTGATAACTTTGGCATCGCATGCGAAGATACCATCGGCACCGGTCCCTACATCGTTACCGAATGGGTTGTAAACGACCACTACACTTTGGAAGCAAATGCAAACTACTGGGGTGAAGCGCCTTCCGTTAAGAAGGTTATCGTAAGCATCATTCCCGATGCATCCACTCAGAACCTGATGTATCAGAACGGCGAACTGGATATCATCGACCTGGAATTCATTGACTCCGCAATCGTAGACTCCACCTACAAAACCAATTATGCAGATAAGATCGTTTCCGGTTCTCGTGTTGGTATGGTTTACTTTGCACTGAATGCAAACAACGAATATCTGTCTGATGTAAATGTACGTAAGGCTGTTCAGATGGCAGTTGACGTGGACACCATTATCAGCTCCATTTACGGCGGCGACGCTGTTGCACAGGCAGGCATCATTCCTGTTGGCGTATGGGGCGCAAATGCTGATCTGGCTCGTCCTACCTACGATCCTGCTGCAGCAAAGGCACTGCTGGCTGACGCAGGTTATGCAGAAGGCGAAGTTACCTTCGAAATGGCTCTGGACTCTTCTTCCAACAGCAATATTCAGCTGGTATACCAGATGGTACAGCAGCAGCTGAAGGAAGCAGGCATCAATGTTACCCTGTCCACCTATGATGAATCCTCCTGGCTGGATCTGCGTAAGTCCGGCGAAATGGATTCCTTCATTGCAACCTGGACCATGGACTACAATGACCCTGCAAACATTATGTACACCTTCTTTGGCAGTGCTGATAAGACTAAGATTCGCAGCTTGAACTATGCTGATGAAGCTGTAATGGCTCGTGTTGCAGCTGCTTCCGGCATCACTGACGATGCAGAACGTATGGCTGAATATCAGGCACTGGAAGAAAAAATCGTGAATGAAGATGCTGCATGGGTTCCCATGTTTGGCAATATGCACCTGTTTGCTCTGGGCGAACGTGTTGCTGACTTTGTTCCTTACTGGGCAGGCTACAGCAACTTCTACGCTAAGGATGTTACTCTGAAGTAAAATTGTAATCTTCCTATGTGACATAACGCGCGCATAAGGGCATTTCGTAAGAATTGCCTTTATGCGCTGTGTGCGTTTTATAAGAGAAATAATCGGAGTTGATTTCTATGATTATCAACATTTTAAAACGTGTGGTACAGACGGTATTTATTCTGCTGGGTGTAGCGCTGCTGATTTTTCTGATGCTGCGTATTATTCCCGGTAATGCCATCGTTACCATGATGGGCGAGCATACCAATCCGGAGGCCATTGAACGCATGACGGCGGAGCTTGGTTTGGATCGACCCTTCTATGTTCAGTTTTGGATGTATCTGAAGGGCGTTCTGACTGGAGATTTGGGAACCAGTTATTCCTTGAATCGTCCCGTATCCGAACTAATCGGTACTGCGTTTCCCAATACCGTCCGCCTTGCGATTTTTGCTGCGTTGGTAGCATGGGTCGTAGGGATTATGTGCGGCATTATTGCAGCTGTGAAGAAAAACGGTGTTTTGGATCATACCTTTATGGGTTTTTCTCTGCTGGGGGTTTCTGTGCCCGTTTTTATGGTCGCCATGGTACTACAGTATGTATTTGCATATAAGCTGAAGCTGTTTCCCATTTCTTCCGGCAATGCAGGCTGGATTGGCTACGTTCTTCCTGCTATTGCACTTGGCTGGAACAGCGCCGGTAGTATTGCACGTCTGACCCGCTCTACATTGATGGAAGTTTTGCAGGAGGACTACATTGATACTGCACGAGCCAAGGGATATCGTCAACTTTATGTCATCATCAAGCATGCATTGCGTAATGCCATTTTGCCTGTAATCACCATGATGGCAGTTCAGCTGTCCAGCCTGTTGTCCGGTGCGGTTATTTGTGAAACTGTATTTTCTATCAACGGCATTGGTCGTCTGGCTGTGCAGGCCATTGAAGGCCGTGATATCCCGCTGCTGCAGGGGACGATTCTGTTTTCTACGGTTATTGTAATTGTGGGCAACCTGGTTGCAGACTGCTTGTACAGCGTTCTTGATCCCAGAATCCGTAAGGAGGTGTGACCATGGATGTAATGGAAAACAACACTGTTTTTGCGGAAGACGGACGTGGGTTCAAAGCGGTTTGCCTTCGCTTATGGAAGGAAAACAAGGTAGCTGTTTTTTGCGGGGTAGTGATTCTTATCTTTGCTTTGGCAGCCTTGCTTGCGCCTGTACTGACGCCTTACAGCTATGAGGAAATTACCTCCACCGGCCGTTTGACAAAGCCGTCTCTGCAGCATCTGCTGGGAACTGACGAGCTGGGCAGAGATGTCTTTACTCGTTTGCTGTATGGCGCTCGTATTTCCCTAATGGTTGGTCTGGTGCCGACTGTATTGTCTATGGCAGCAGGTGCGGTACTTGGGATTCTGGCAGGCTTCCTCGGCGGCAAGGTGGACACTGTGATTATGCGACTTGCTGATATTATGCTGGCATTTCCTTCTATGCTGCTGGCAATGGTTATTATGTACACCTTAGGTGATGGCATCATTAACATCTTCCTTGCATTGGCTCTGGTAAACTGGGCCAGTGTGGCACGAATCGTACGTGCAGAAACCTTGAAGCTGAAGGAAACGGAATATGTAGAAGCAGCTCATTCCATCGGTGTCAGCAGATTAAAGATTATGCTGCGCCATATTCTGCCGAATTGCATTCCTTCTTTGATTGTCCTGTTTACATTGAACATTCCTTCTGCGATTCTTTCTGAAAGCTCTCTTGGCTTCCTTGGATTGGGGATTCAGAAGCCTATGGCTTCCTGGGGGTTGATGGTCAATGCAGGCAGACAGTATTTGTATACCAATCCGTGGCTGAGCTTTGCACCCAGTGCAGCTATTATGGTTATTGTGCTGGC
>JAFQPT010000248.1 GCA_017411665.1 Oscillospiraceae bacterium
CCACAGCAGACCGTTGACGTCGTAATCGTTGAATACGAAGCCGGTGCCGTTTTCACCGTCAAAGTGAGACACGGTATCGCTCAGACCGCCGGTTGCACGGACGATGGGAGAGCTGCCGTAACGCATAGCGATCATCTGAGACAGACCGCAGGGTTCAAACAGAGAAGGCATCAGATAGAAGTCAGAGCCTGCGTAGATCTGGTTTGCCAGTTCAGCGTTGTAGCCGATGTAAGCAACAACACGGCCCTTATGACGGTTTTCAGCATCACGCATTGCATTTTCGTAGTGGTCGTTGCCGCTGCCCAGCAGAACAAATGCTGCGCCCATGTCAACGATGCTTTCCAGAGCCTGAATGACCAGGTCGAAGCCCTTCTGGTCGGTCATACGGGTAACCATTGCAATGATGGGAGTATCTTCGTCGATTTCCAGACCCAGCTTTTCACACAGTGCCTTCTTGCACTTTGCCTTGCCTGCCAGACGGCCGGCAGTGTAGTGGAAGGGAATGGTGGGGTCGGTCCAGGGGTTGAATACCTTGTAGTCCAGACCGTTGATAATGCCGGACAGCTTGTAGGTGATGCAGTTGATAACGCCTTCCAGCTTTGCGCCGAACTGAGGAGTGCACAGTTCCTTTGCGTAGGTGGGGCTTACGGTGTTGACCTTGTCTGCATAGAACAGGCCGGCCTTCATCATGTTTGCAGCGCCGTGGAATTCCAGGCAGCCGTCGTTCATGTACTTGGAGTCGATACCCAGCAGGCTGGACAGGAAGCCAAATTCGGTAACGCCCTGGAATGCCATGTTGTGGATGGTCAGCAGGGTCTTGAGTGCGCCCTGAGGTCTGAACATGTACTGAGTCTTTACCAGGAAGGGGATAATACCGGTCTGCCAGTCATTACAGTGCAGAATTTCAGGCTGGAAGTCCAGCAGAGGAATTGCTTCCAGAATTGCACGGCTGAAGTATGCGTACTGTTCGATTTCAGCGTCGCCGCCTCTGTACAGAGTGTCGCCGTTGAAGTAGTATTCGTTGTCAACCAGATAAACGATGACATCGTCGACAACCAGCTTTTCAATGCCGACATACTGCTGTCTCCAGCCGAGGTTAACGATGAAGTTGCAGATGTGTTCGGTCTGACCAAAGTACTTCTGCTTGATGCACTTGTGGTAGGGGGTGATGACGCGGCAGTCAATACCCAGCTTTGCAAAAGACTTGGGCAGTGCGCCGACTACGTCTGCCAGACCACCGGTCTTGGACAGAGGTGCGCATTCGGAGGATGCAATCAGGACCTTGGGCATTTCGGTCAGACCCTTTTCCTTCAGAGCTACATAATGTTTGCGAATCATGTGAACATATCCTTTCCGATTATTGTTGTTCTTTCTCTTATATGTGATGACTCTGGGGTACGGATATGCAATTGCACATCACAGTGGGAGAAAATGTTTAATAAGTTTTTAACATAGACACAGTTAGTATATCACACAAAGACACATCTTGCTATAGTTTTTTGTGGTGGATATAGCAATTTGTCTGAATGTCGGCTGTTTTTTCGAAGAAAATTTATCTGCTTGTCATATAATCCACAGTGTGGTATGATACTTTAATAAATTTAAGTGTTAAAGGCGGCGAAATTTGCTATGAAGCAATCGTTTGTATCAGCCTCTCAGCTGGCACAATTTGATCGGCAATTCCCGACTCCGTATCATCTGTATGATGAGAAGGGAATTCGTGATAATGCGCGGAAACTCAACCGGGCTTTTGCATGGAATCCCGGTTTTAAGGAATATTTTGCTGTAAAGGCAACGCCCAACCCCACCATCATGAAAATCCTTCATGAGGAAGGCTGTGGCATGGACTGCTCTTCTCTGACTGAATTGATGCTGTGTGAACGCGTTGGCATCACCGGAGAGGATATTATGTTTTCCTCCAATGAAACCCCTGCGGAGGATTATGTCCTTGCGGAAAAGCTGGGGGCAATCATTAATCTGGATGATATTACCCATATTGAATTTTTGGAAAAGACCATTGGCTATATCCCTAAGAAAATCAGTGTGCGATTCAATCCTGGCGGGTATTTCGAAATTTCCAATGCCATTATGGATAATCCCGGCGATGCAAAATACGGCATGACAAAGGCACAGGTGTTTGAGGCAGCACGCACGCTGAAAGAGAAAGGTGCCCAGGAAATGGGCATCCATGCTTTCCTTGCTTCCAACACCACTACAAATGCATATTATCCCACTTTGGCCCGACAGCTGTTTGAATTAGCAGTCGAAGTACAGCAAACCACAGGAATGCCCGTGACTTTCATCAACCTTTCCGGTGGCGTCGGGGTGCCTTACCGTCCTGAAGACCATGAAGCGGATATTATGCTCATCGGTCAGGGTGTTCGCGAGGCATATGAAGAAGTCCTTGTTCCCGCAGGTATGGGACAGGTAAAACTATGCAGTGAGCTGGGAAGATTTATGCTGGCTCCCTACGGTTGTCTGGTAACCAAGGTTATCCATGAAAAGCATACACATAAGGAGTATATAGGCGTGGATGCATGTGCCTGCAATCTTATGCGTCCAGCAATGTATGGTGCATATCACCATATTACCGTTGCAGGGAAGGAAAATGCGGTATGCGACCATCTGTACGATGTTGTGGGGGGTTTGTGCGAAAATAACGACAAGTTTGCAATCGACCGTATGCTGCCCGAAATTGAAATCGGTGATTTTCTGGTGATTCATGATACGGGAGCTCACGGTCATGCAATGGGGTATAATTACAATGGCAAGCTGCGCAGTGCGGAAATTCTGTTGCAGGAAGATGGAGGCGTCCGCATGATTCGCAGAGCGGAAACCCCTGCGGATTATTTTGCAACCCTCGACTTTTAATCATAAAGGACAGGTGCTTATGTCAATTTTGAAGGTTTTTGATAAGATGAAGCAGAAAAAAGCAGGCTGTACAGCTGTAATTGTTGCAGCCGGCTCTTCCAGACGAATGGGTGCGGATAAGCTGTTTCTTCCCATGGCGGGAATTCCTGTCATTGTGCGCACGTTGCTGCAGTTCCAAAATTGCAGCAGTATTGATGAGATCATCATTGTTACCAGAGAAGATAAGCTGGTAGAGGTTGCCGATTACTGCAAGCAGTACGGTATTTCCAAGGCGACTAAAATATTGCAGGGCGGCAAGGAACGTGTGGAGTCCTCTGCGGCAGGTGTGTTTGAAGCCAGCCGTCACAGCGGCTATATTGCCATTTCTGACGGGGCAAGACCTCTTGTAACGCCCGAATTGATTGCCGCAACCGTGGAGGCTGCTAGAAAGTGTGGCGCGGCTGCGCCTGCTGTTCCGGTGAAAGATACCATCAAGGTTGCGGAAAACGGGGTGGTTACCGATACGCCCGATCGCTCCAAACTGTTTGCCATTCAGACACCTCAGGTGTTTGAGGCAGATTTGATTAAGGGAGCACTGACAAAGGCGATGCGAGATAAGATTCCTGTAACCGATGACTGCTCAGCAGTGGAAGCAATGGGCTATCCTGTGCATTTGATTGAAGGGTCTTATCAGAATATCAAAATCACGACTCAAGATGATCTCATCGTCAGTCAGGCATATCTTGCAGCAAAGGGGAATGGAGTATGACTTTGAGAATCGGACACGGTTATGATGTACATCGTCTGGTGGAAGGCAGAGACTTGATTCTCGGCGGTGTGAATATTCCTTGGAAGCTCGGCTTGCTGGGGCATTCCGATGCTGACGTGCTGACCCATGCAATTATGGATGCGATTTTAGGTGCGGCGGCTATGGGCGATATCGGGATGCTATTTCCCGACAATGACCCCATGTATAAAGGTGCGGACAGCCTGGCGCTTCTGACAGAAGTAATGCGCAGAGTTCGGGAAGCAGGGTATGAAGTCGTGAATATTGATGCAACCGTACTGGCGCAGGCGCCTAAGCTGTCTCCTCATAAGCAGCAGATGCGTTTGAATCTGGCAGATGCTGCGGGTCTGGATATTTCTCAGGTCAGCGTAAAAGCAACCACGGAAGAAGGGCTCGGCTGGACAGGCAGCAGTGAAGGTATGGCTGTTCATGCACTGGCATTGTTGACAAAAAAATAAAAACAAAGGAGTCCCTTTCTGCATAGGATGTGTTGCAGCCTATGCGGAAGGGGATTTTTGTTGTGGAATATCACTTGATTATGTGCCGCTCTCTCACATATGCCCAGAGAGCATCCTATACACTGGAGCGGGGCGGGGTGAGTGTTCATCTTGTGAAAGTCCCGCAGTCCGTTTCTCAAACGGGATGCAGCTATGGTGTGCGGATTCCGTCCAAGCACCTGCACAACGGAATTAAGCTGCTGAATCGCAGAAATGTACCATACGGGAAAATTTTTCGATATTTGTCGGATGGAACATTGGAAGAGGTGGCCTTATGATATATCTGGACTGCGCGGCAACCTCTCTGCAAAAGCCTAAGAAAGTGCATGAAGCGGTGCAGCATGCAATGCGAACGATGGCAAGCCCGGGGCGTGGCGCTTATGCACCCGCAATGAAGGCTGCGGAAACAGCGTATCTGTGTCGTATGGAATTGGCGCAGTTGTTTCATGTGTCGGACGCTGAACGAATTGTTTTTACGTGCAATGCCACGCATGGACTCAATATTGCAATCCATGATTTGGTGTCAAAAGGGGATAAGGTGGTTGTAAGCGGATATGAACACAACTCCGTTTTGCGTCCGCTGTATCAGCTTGGAGCAGATGTGAATGCGGTTAAAACGGATTTGTTTGACAACTGCGCCTGTATGGATCAGTTCGAGAACACACTCCGCGGGGCAAAGGTAGTGGTATTCACGGCGATGTCCAATGTGTTTGGGTACATCCTGCCGATTCGCGAAATTGCCGATTTGTGCAGTGAAAAAGGGATTCCGCTGATTGTGGATGCTTCCCAGCTGGCGGGGTGCGGAGATTTGGATTTTGAACGTCACTTTCATTTTTCACAAAGCCACAGTATATCTATATTGTATCAAAATTATATCAAAGGCTGACCGTTGATGATCAGCTTAAACTGGAGAGCGAGAGATTCTGCCGCCTTACGACATA
>JAFQPT010000249.1 GCA_017411665.1 Oscillospiraceae bacterium
ATAGTATTTCTGTGGCGGATTCTTCGTCCAAAGAAGCCAGCGGCTCATCCAGAAGAAGCAGGTCACCATTAAATGCCAATGCCCTTGCAAGAGCGACTCGCTGACGCATGCCGCCGGATAGTTGTGCGGGGTATCTGTTTGCTGCATCTGTCAAACCAAGCTGTTCCAGCCATTTAACAGCCTCAGGTAAGCTTTCCTTTTTGTCTCCAAGCACAAGATTTACGTTTTCAGCAGCCGTCAGCCATGGAAGCAGTCGATGTTCCTGGAACATATAGGAGATGCGTTTGGCGGTTGTTTGTACAGTGCCGCTTGTAGGTTTCAGTTGGTTGGAAATAAGCTTGAGAAGCGTGGTTTTACCTGAGCCGGAAGCACCCATGATGACAATATGTTCTCCGTCTTCGATGCAGAGGTTAAAGTCTTTTAATATACAGGTGTCTTTAAATCGAAGTGTGACATTTTCGAGCTTAATCATGAACAGCCACCTCCGAATTGTACTTTCTGCCGAATCTCTTCATAGAACGAACGATGATGGATTCAATTATTAAGCTGATGAGAATCACAACAACGGTCCATGCAAACAGGTCTATTGTTTCCAGATACATTTTTGATTCGAAAATCATTTTGCCGATCGAAAATGCGGGAACGGTCAAAACTTCGGCAGCAATGCCTGCCTTCCAGCCAATGCCGATGGAGGTTTCGATGGCAGACAGAAAGTGCGGCATGACAGAGGGGACAGTAATTCGCTTAAATTGTGTAAGCCTTGGAATTTGATAGGCTTTTGCCATTTCCAGAATATCATGGTCTATATTGCGCAAACCTGCGCTGACATTATTACAGACAACGGGAAGGACCATGAGTGCAGCAATGACCGCGGGAACAATGTCTCTGCCAATCCAAATCAGAACAAGGATGATGAAAGATGCGACAGGGGTGACTTTGATGATTGTCAAAATCGGGGAGAGCAGGTCTCGAAGCAAACGGCTGTAGGTAATCAGAATAGCAATAAACAATCCCAGAACAACAGCGATTATAATCCCTGCCATAATGCGCAGAAGTGATAAAGATGTAATGGTCCAGAATTGGCTGTGGAGAGCGAGCTCAAAAATGCGCACAGCTACGCTGACCGGAGAGGGAAGCAGCAGCGGCTGATTAATCATGGCTGCTGCAATTGCCCATACTCCGACCCAAAACAGTATTATGATTGTTTTACGGATAATACTGCGTTCGTTCATAGATTACTCTGCGTAATAAAAATCGTCAGCGGGAAGCTTGCCGCCGATGGAAGCAGGCTGAGTGCTGTACATAATGTTCAAGAATGCGTTCATAGGTGCTTTCATGTCTTCGCCGATAATGAAGCAGAGATTGCAGTTGGGGAGTGCCTTTGCAGCAACTGCACCCTTGGCAAATACGCCGCTGCCTTCAATGACACCTGCAATATCGGTGCCGTCTTCAGACAGATATGCGACAGATGCTTCGTAATCGGTCAGAAATGCGGAGATCTCATTGGG
>JAFQPT010000250.1 GCA_017411665.1 Oscillospiraceae bacterium
GGGTCAAAATTATCTCCCTTGAACGTCACATCATACAGCGCCGCAGCGTCTTTATAGTGGGATGTGGTACCGTCAAAGGTCACCATGTCCACACCATCAATGGAAGCAAGGATGTCTGCAATTTCAAGAGCCGTATCGTAGGTGATATTGGACACCATAATACGGGCAGTGGCAGTCGTCACAAAGTTTTCGTTCATGGCATCAATGCCCTGTCTGGTTTCGGTATCCTCATCCAGATACTTGGTGACATCGCTTTCCACTTCCACCCAGCCCATGGCAATCACGCTGAAAATCAAAGCAAACACATATAGAACAATAATCAGATTCCGTTTATCTACAACCAGCGTCGCAAACTTTCCAAAGAATCCGCCGGAGTTTTTCTTCATAGAATCGCCTCGATTCAAAGTCGTTCGGTATATCATAATCAGAAAGTAATCGATACTCCCTCAGTATTATTATATAAATTATTATAGCACAAGACAATCATCAATTTGTTTGCAAAATATCAATTTTATACAAATCCTTTATATCTGTCAAAACACAAAAAAGCGGCACATAGTGCCGCTTTTTTCTTTTTATTCCGCTACGTACACAAGTCCGCAGGCATGGGGACCGATATGACTGCCGATGACAGAGCCAACTTGAATGATTCGTTCGTCGGATACTTCAATCCCAACCGCAGCCAGTCTCTTCACAAGTGCTTCCGCAACCGTGCGGTCATCCGTATACATCACATACAAAGGATATGCGGAATCGGGCATTTTTTCCGTGACCCGCTTACACAGGTAATCCATTCCCTTTCGCATCCCCAGAGATTTTCCGGGAACTCCGACCTGTCCGTTCTTCTCAACAGTAATAATAGGTTTGATGTTTGCAAAGGTGCCGACCTTATAGGTAGTGTGGGAAATACGTCCGCCTTTATAGAGGTATTCCAGTGTGTCGATGCAGGCATACAGTTCAATTCTACTGCGCAGCTGCTCCAGTGCCGCAACGATTTCCGCTGCACTCTTTCCTTCATCCCGCAGCTTTACCGCATACTCTACGATTATACGCTGTCCCCCGGTGGCATTGAGACTGTCTACCACATAGCATCTGTCGCAGTCCACAAGCTCCCGACTCATCAATGCCGTCTGACAAGAGCCGCTAAGCGCTGAGGACAGGGAAATAAAAATTGCTTCATCGCCCTGCGTTTTCGCCTCTTCGAACATCTCCATCAAAATCGTAGGCGACGCCTGTGCCGTTTTGGGCAGTTCCGAAGAGTCACGCAAGAGCTCGTAAAAGCCATCCTTAGAGAGGTCTTCTCCGTATTCCCGTTCCCCGAGCATTACAGGCAGATAAATGTATGAGATATTCAGTTGTTCCAACTGCCAAGGCTCAAAATCTGCCGCGGAATCTGTAATAATCCGAATCATGCTTCAGTCACTCGCTTTATTAAAAGTCTTATCTCAGAAATATCAATATATTCCTTCTTTTATATTATAGCACAAGTATATTTCTGAAATGTTAATAAACCAATAATAACCAAATGAATCGTTTGTAATCTATTTGAGACAAATAATAAAAAAGCCCCAATGTTTTCACATTGGAACTTTTCTATTACATACCGGTCAGCATGGAAAGTACTTCAACACCGTACTTCTCCAAGCCCTTGGTCATCTGCAGTGCTTCGGTAATATCGTAGTCTACAACACGGTCTCCCTTCAATGCAACCACACGGCCACTTTTGCCTTCTGCCAGCAGCTGAATGGCTTCATAGCCCATATAAGTAGCAATGATACGGTCAGTAGAGGTAGGAGAACCGCCGCGCTGTACATGACCGAGAATGGTCACGCGGGGATTGAGCGCAGTTTCTTCCTTGATGATTCGTGCAACCTCATAGGCACCGCCCTGCACACCTTCCGCAACTACAATCATAAAGTGGGTGCGGCCTGCCAGTCTTGCCTGACGAATAGGCTCGATGACATCATGCAGATAATCCAGTCCGCCTTCGGGGGTCACAACAACGGTTGCACCGCAGGAAATGCCAACCGCCATTGCCAGATGTCCCGCATGACGCCCCATCACTTCTACAACAGAACAGCGTTCATGGGACTTCATGGTATCTCTCAAACGGTCAATCAAGTCAATTGCAGTATTGCAAGCGGTATCATACCCGATGGTGTAGGTAGAGCAGGCAATGTCATTGTCAATGGTTGCGGGAATCCCGATTACAGGAATCCCCTTCTGTGCCAGAGACAGCAGGCCCTTGAATGTGCCGTCGCCGCCGATGCCGACAAGCGCGTCAAGCCCCAGCAGCTTGCAGGTTGCAATTGCCTTATTGAGGCCTTCTTCGGTCATAAACTCTTTGCTTCGTGCAGAATACAGCATGGTACCGCCACGTCTGGACATATCGCTGACGCTTTCAAAGTCCAGCTTCATAAAATCGCCGTTAATCAAGCCGTGATAGCCGCGGCGAATCCCAATACATTCGATTCCCAGATGCAGTGCGGAACGAACAACGGAACGAACCGCAGCATTCATACCGGGTGCGTCACCGCCACTGGTCAGCACACCGATTCTACGTACAGCAGGTTTCATATCATAATCCTCCCGGATATTAAAATCATAAAACAATCGGGAGTGATTATAACACGCTTCCGCTTGTAACACAAGTTCCTTGTGAAAAAAATAGCACTTTGCTTGATTCGATGCAGTCGGTTGTTTTGCAAACCCAATAACCTGCACAAAAAAAGACGATGGGAGATCCCATCGTCTTTTATATCGGAAGAATGATTATTCTTTTCTCTTCTTTCTTGCAAACAGTACGGTAGTAGCTGCGCCCATTACGCTGACTGCGAATGCTGCCATCCACATGAAGACTGCATTGCTGTCGCCGGTAGCAGCAACGATGCCGTTGTTGCTCAGAGTGGTCATTGCGTAGCCGCAGGTATCGCACTTGCCGGTGTTGTTCAGGTCAACGTGAGCAGCAATTTCGTTCTTTGCACCGCAGGAGCAAACCTTGTAGTGCTGAGCGAAGGTTTCGGTCCATTCGGTTGCGAAGGAGTGGGTATGACCTGCTTCAGCAGTCATAACGAAGCCACAAACGTCACACTTGCCGGTGTTGTTCAGATCTGCGTGAGCAGCGGTCTGAGTCTTTGCGCCACAGCCGGTGCACTGCTTCCAGTGGTTGGAGATATCTTCCACCCAGTCAGTGCTGTAGGTGTGAGTATGAGTGCCGGTTGCAGTACCGGTGCCGGTGTTGGAAGCGGTTGCGTTCTTGTTGAAGTACTTCATATCAAAGCCGCAAACATCACACAGGCCGGACTTGTTGTTGTCGTAGTGATATGCGCTGTCCTTGGTCTGGCCACAGCCGGTGCACATCATGTAGTGCTTAGCAGAGGTTTCGATCCAGTCACTGCCGTAGGTATGGGTGTGAGTACCGCCCAGCTTTTCATACATTACGCTGACAATGATGTAGCGCTGAGAAGTGGTCCACAGGTTCTTAGCCATATAAACGGTGTTGGAACCTTCGTAAGTCTTAATTGCTGCATCAAATGCTGCATTGGTCTGGTAGAAGGGAATGGTCTTGCCGTCCAGAGTTACGGTCATGGATTCGGAGATTTCATCCTTGGAGTTGATGGGAACGTAAATGGTTACGTTGTACATCTTTTCTGCTGCAAAGGTTGCACCTTCACCCAGAGCGGTGGAAGTGTTCTTCTTCAGGTTTTCAACTCTGTTCCACTTTACAGAGGGAGCGCCGTAACGATCTTCTGCAACGCTTACGCTGAAATCAACAGCAGCGCCTTCAGCGGGAGTGCCCAGACCGGTAATGGTCAGAGAAGACAGAGTCTGAGAGGCAACTTCTGCATCACAGGTGCCTACGTCGCACAGATTGTCGCTGGAATTGTCGTGGTGTTCACCGAAGTCCTTGATTTCGGTGCAGGAGCTGTCGGTGCATTCATACCAGTGGTTGGTTGCGTCCCAGCTCATCTTGTCTGCCCATACATGAACATGATGGCTGTAGGTACAACCGGAGCAAGAGCTGGTTGTTCCGTCGGGATTCATGGTATGTGCTGCATAATCGCTCTTTTCAGTGCAGGAGCTGTCATTACATGCATGCCAGTGATAGTTTGCATCGTAGCTCCATTCAGTTGCCCAAACGTGAGTATGTTCAGTGTAACCGCAAACATCGCATTCATTAACAGTGCCGTTTACAACCATATTGTGGGTAGTTACATTGTACTTCTTAGCTGCATCAACAGGGCAGTCTTTGCAAATCTGCCAGTGGTTGGTTGCATCCTTGTCATAAGTCAGGTTGTGGTTATGGGTTTCACCGCAAATATCACAGACTGCCTTGGTATCACCGGACAGCCAGTCATGTGTGCAGGAAGCGGAGCACTTGGTGCACACACCGCCATCCCAAGCGTGGACAGCTTCACCGCAGCCTTCGGTATCGCATACACAGTCATTGTCAGCATCTACACATGCACCGTCGTGTGCAAATGCAGAAACAGACAGCATGCTCAATACGCGTCTCTTCATCTTAAATTTCCTCCTTACTATTTTCCGTAAGTGTTTTATTCACAGTCCCATTGGGTATGGGAATAAAATTACTACATTGTGGAAACATTATACAGCAACATTTTCCATTTGTCCAGTAACTTTTTGTAATTTATTTGTAACTGAAGCAAAATTATGTATACCTATTTTGTAAGACGCAAGATATTGATTAATGTTTCATCATTTTCCCAATATGTAGAAAATAAAAAAATCCGACATCTAAAAAGGATGTCGGATTTTTTAAATCTTTCAATTACTTGGTGTTGAAAATCTTGAAGATGCTGTCGAAGGGATCTTCGCTGCCGCCGGAAACGGGAGCTGCTGCAGGAGCTGCAACAGGTTCTGCTTCGCGCTGTGCTGCAGCTGCGGAGAACAGGCCGGAGCCAACAGGCTTTGCTTCCGCTACGGCAGCAGCCAGCTTTTCAACTGCAGGTTCTTCGAAACCGGTAGCAATAACGGTAACGCGAATCTGGTCTTCCATGGTATTGTCGAAGGTAGTGCCGAAGATGATGTTTGCATCGGGGTGAGCAGCTTCCTGAACCAGATTTGCTGCTGCTTCTACATCTTCCAGGCCCATATCGTCGGAGCCGGTGATGTTGATCAGAACGCCGCGAGCGCCGTTGATAGAGGTTTCCAGCAGAGGGCTGGATACTGCCATCTTTGCAGCTTCTTCTGCCTTGCCCTTGCCGATTGCGTAACCAACGCCCATGTGAGCCAGACCTGCGCCGCGCATGATGCAGGCAACGTCAGCAAAGTCCAGGTTAATGAAACCGGTGTTGGTGATCAGATCGGAAATGCTGGTAACAGCCTGACGCAGCACATCGTCAGCAATTTCAAATGCGTTTGCCAGAGTGATTTTCTGGTCGGTAGCGTACTTCAGACGGTCGTTGGGAATGATCAGCAGAGAGTCAACCTTGCCCATCAGAGCATTGATGCCGTCCAGAGCCTGATCCATACGACGCTTGCCTTCGAACTTGAAGGGCTTGGTAACAACGCCAACAGTCAGCTTGCCTGCCTGCTGCGCAACTTCTGCGATGATGGGAGCTGCGCCGGTACCGGTACCGCCGCCCATACCTGCGGTAATAAAGACCATATCAGCGTCTTCGATAGACTTTGCGATTTCGCTGCGGCTTTCTTCTGCGCTCTTTCTGCCGATTTCGGGGTTGGAGCCTGCGCCCTGACCGTGAGTCAGCTTTTCGCCGATCTGGATATTCTGATCAGCGCCGGACTTGGACAGTGCCTGCTTATCGGTGTTGATGGAAATGAATTCCACACCTTCAGTGCCGGACTTAGCCATGCGGTTCACTACGTTGTTGCCTGCGCCGCCAACGCCGATGACC
>JAFQPT010000251.1 GCA_017411665.1 Oscillospiraceae bacterium
GGCCTCAGCTACACCGAATTCGACTGGGAATCTCTGGATTTCTCCGTATTTGAAGATGTTATCACATGGAATGTGAAGGTCACCAACATCGGTGACACCGCAGGCAAGGACGTTGTACAGCTGTACTTCTCCGCACCCTACATCCCCGGCGGCATTGAAAAATCCGCCATCGAGCTGGCAGCATACGACAAAACCGAACTGCTGCAGCCCGGCGAAAGCGAAATTCTGACCCTCTCCTTCCCTGTCCGCGACATGTCCTCCTACGACATGACCGGCAAGGAAGCCTATGTACTGGACGCAGGCAGCTATGAAATCAAGCTGGCGCGCAACGTCCATGATATTGTGGAAGTCGGATACTACGATGTCCCCGAAACCATCGTCTACAACACCGACGAGGTCACCGGCACTCCCATCGAAAACCGCTTCGACTACGCAAACGGCGGTCTGACCTACCTGTCCCGCAACGACTGGGACGGCACCTATCCCGACAACGGCAATTTGAGCTACACCGCCTCCGATGCTCTGCTGAAGGCAGTACAGGCTTACAAGAATCCCGCACCTTCCACCGCGGCAATGCCCGTGACCGGTGCTGACAACGGTATCCTGCTGTCCGACCTGAAGGGTCTTTCCTACGATGACCCCAAGTGGGAGCAGTTCCTTGACCAGTTTACCATTGAAGAACTGATGCAGTTGTTTGCGGAAGGCGGCTGGCACTCCGTCGCCATTGAGCGTCTGGGTGTTCCCGACACCCGTATGTTAGACGGTCCCGCAGGCATCAACTCCATGATGAAGCCTGTTTCCGCTGCTGCATACCCCACCGAAATCATGGTCGCCTCCACCTGGAACGACGATCTGGCATATGAGCTGGGTGCTCACATCGGCGCTGAAGCTGTGGCATATGACGTTCAGGTCTGGTACGCACCTGCTATGAACCTGCACCGCACCGCACAGGGCGGCAGAAACTTCGAATATTACTCTGAAGACCCCGTACTGTCCGGCAAGATGGCAGCCGCTACCATTCGCGGTGCACAGGAACAGGGTGTCATGGTCACCATCAAGCACTTTGCCATGAACAACGAAGAAACCAATGCACGCTCCGGTATCTACTGCTGGGCAAACGAGCAGTCCATGCGCGAGCTGTATCTGCGTCCCTTTGAAATCGCCGTAAAGGAAGGCGGTGCAACCGGCGCCATGTCCAGCTTCACCCACATTGGCTATAAGTGGTCCGGCGGCAACCCCGAACTGCTGCAGAATGTGCTCCGAGACGAATGGGGCTTTGTGGGCATGGTCTCCACCGACGCAGCGCTGGCAGGCTTTATGGATGCAGGTCTGGCAGCCAGAAACGGCAACGACCTGATGCTGGAAATGGGCATGGCAGACTCCGCAGGTGTCATTGAAAAGGCATACAGCGCCGATCCCGTCGGCATCACCCTTGCACTGCGCAGCTGCGCACACAACATCTGTTACTCCATTCTGAACTACACCAATGCAGTGGAATAAGGATGCGCTTATGAAACACAAAGAACTGATTACCCAAATGACTTTGGAGGAAAAAGCCTCCCTGCTGTCAGGTGCAAATTTCTGGAATACCAAGCCCGTTCAGCGGCTTGGTGTTCCGGGCATCATGCTTACCGACGGTCCACACGGTCTGCGCAAGCAGGGCGGCAAAGCCGACCATCTGGGCTTGAATAAATCCATTCCCGCCACCTGCTACCCTTCCGCCGCAGGTCTTGCCAACACGTGGAACGAGGCACTGATTGAAGAAATGGGGCAGCATCTGGGTCTGGAAGCGGCAAGCGAAGGCGTCAGTGTATTGCTGGGGCCGGGCTGCAACATCAAACGCAGTCCCCTGTGCGGACGAAACTTTGAATACTTTTCCGAAGACCCCTACCTCTCCGGCAAAATGGCAGCCGCGCTGATTCGCGGCATTCAGTCCAACGGCATTTCCGCCTGCGTTAAGCACTATGCCGCCAATTCCCAGGAGCTGTGCCGCATGACCAACAACTCCGTGGTGGATGAACGCACCCTCCGCGAAATTTATCTCCCTGCTTTTGAGCTGGCAGTGAAAGAAGGCGGCGTCAAATGTTTGATGACCTCCTACAACCAAATCAACGGCACCTACGCCCATGAGCATATGCATCTGCTGCGCGAAATTCTCTACGGAGAATGGGGCTACCGCGGCATGGTGGTGTCCGACTGGGGCGGCAACAACGACCGCGTGGCATCCGTAAAAGCAGGCGGTACACTGGAAATGCCCTCCTCCAACGGGCAGACCGACCGTCAGATTGTACAGGCAGTCCGAGAAGGCAAGCTGGACGAAGCCGTGGTGGACGAGCAGGCAGATAAGATGCTGGAAATGATTTTCTCTACGCAGGATGCCATCCGCGGAAAATCCTACGACAGGGATACTCACCACGCTGTCGCAGCCAAGGTCGCAGAGCAGACAGCCGTGCTGCTGAAAAACGAAGAAAACACCTTGCCTTTAATGCCCGATACTGCCGTCGCAGTCATCGGTGACTTCGCAAAGACACCTCGTTATCAAGGGGCAGGCAGTTCCAAAATCAACCCCACCAAGCTGGACTGCGGTCTGGATGCATTGAAACACGTCGGCGTAAACGTCATCGGCTATGCCGCAGGCTTCCGCCGCAGCGGAAAGCCCGATTACAAACTGATTCGCAAAGCCTGCAAGCTGGCAGCACAGGCAGACACCGTAGTGCTGTGGCTGGGTCTGGACGAAGGCGGCGAAGCCGAGGGCGTAGACCGCGACACCATGGCGCTTCCCGCAAACCAAATCGCATTGCTGGAAGCCGTCGCACAGGTCAATCCCAACATTGCAGTGGTGCTCTCCTGCGGCTGCGCTGTGGAAATGAACTGGGACAAGCATGCAAAATCAGTCATCCACGGCTATCTGGGCGGTCAGGCAGGCGCACTTGCCATGGCGAAGCTGCTGACAGGCGCTGTCAACCCCAGCGGCAAGCTGTCGGAAACAGTCCCGCTATCCTACGCAGATGTCTCCTGCGCACCCTACTACCCCGGTCGGGAAGCCACCACCGAATACCGCGAGGGTCTCTATGTAGGCTACCGCTATTTTGACACTGCCAATCTCCCCGTGAAATACCCCTTTGGTCACGGTCTCAGCTACACTGAATTTGCATACAGCGACCTCTCCGTTTCCAATGAGGCTGTCTCCTTCACTGTCAAAAATATCGGCAGCGTCCGCGGCGAGGAAGTGGCGCAGCTGTATATCACAGCCAAAACAGGCGGCATGTTCCGCCCCGCGCAAGAGCTGAAGGGCTTCGCCCGTCTAAATCTTGCGCCCCATGAGCAGAAACGGGTCACAATTCCTCTGAACGACCGCAGTTTTGCCGTATGGAGCGTCCTCGAAAACGACTGGGTCATCGAGCCCGGGACATACGAAATCCGTATCGGTGCTTCCTCCCGTGACATTCGACTGAATGCAGCTGTCACCAAGGACGGTGCAGCTGTAAAAAACCCCTACGAGGGTGAGGTCTTTGCCCCCTATTACAGCGGCAGCGTACACTCTGTCAGCGATGAAAGCTTTTCCGCTCTGTTGGATAAGGAAATCCCCAATCCCGACTGGGATTACTCCGGTCCCATCGGTTTCAATGACCCCATTGCAAAATGCGAGGGTCTGGACGGCGGATTCGGAAAATTCCTGTTCAGTCTCCTCAGCCTTGTACGCAAAACACTGTGGGTGATTGGAAAACGGGAAGTTTCCAACAATGTTCTGTTTGTCACCAATCTCCCCTGGCGCGGTGTTGCCAGAATGGCGGGTGTCTTCAATGATGAACAGGTCTATGCCTTGCTGGAAGCAGTCAATCGTCAAAAAGGCGGCTGGCGGAAATTTTTAAAGCTGTCCCTTTTCGGAAATCATGAATAAAGTCCAAATGCAATAAAAAGCACCTGCTCAAATGTGAACAGGTCCAGTAAAAACGGACAATAGACAAAAAGCCCCCTAATGTAGGAAAATGGAAGTACTACATTAGGGGGAATTGTTATGTCCGGAAGAAAAGGTATGAAACAGTATTCAGAAGAGTTTAAAGAAATAATTCGA
>JAFQPT010000252.1 GCA_017411665.1 Oscillospiraceae bacterium
ACGGGGGGATATTCTCACCCACACTCCAATCTTCGACAGCATCTGCGGTCTCTTTGTAGTATCATGGTGAAAAATCGAAAACCGAGACAGTCCCCGAATCATGCAAAACGAATGGAAAGTGGGGAGAAAATGGCGATTGATAAACAGACATATCCGTTGTTATCCCTGTCAAGTGGGGAATACATACTCCGAAATTGCAAGCGCGGCCGACCTGTGCTACAATGGGACACAACAAAACCACGATTTTGAGGTGACCTCTATGAAATACGGATTCATCGGCCTTGGCAACATGGCCTCCGCCATTATCCGCGGCATGGTGCGCAGCGGCAACTTCCCTGCAGGCAGCATCCTCGGCTTCAACCGCTCCGTGGGCAAAACGGAAGCCCTTGCCGCAGAGGTGGGTCTGGTACCCATGCCCGACATCCCCACACTGGTGCGCAGCTGCGATGTCATCGTCCTTGCAGTCAAGCCCCAGATGCTGCCCGACGTGCTGCCGCTGGTGTCGCCCACAGCCGCGCAGACCGTCATCACCATTGCCGCAGGCAAGCCCGCAGCCTACTATGAAGCGGTCTTTGGGGAAGGCATCCCCGTGGTGCGGGTGATGCCCAATATCTCCGCCCGTGTGCTGGAAGCGGCAAGCGGCATCTGCGGCGGCAAATATGCCAACGAAGCCCACATTGCCATTGCAAAGGAAATGTTCTCCACCGTCGGCACGGTCTATGACGTCACAGAGCCCCTGTTTGCAGCCTTCTCCGCACTTGCGGGTGCAAGCGGCGCGTTTATCCACCTGTACATCGATGCACTGGCCTCCGCAGGGGTGAAAAACGGCCTGCCCAGACCCATGGCGCAGGAAATCGCCTGTCAGGCGGTGCTGGGTGCGGCAAAGCTCACCATGGCATCCGACCTGCATCCCATTGCCCTTGCCGACCAGGTCTGCTCTCCCGGCGGCACCACCATCGAAGGCATCCACACCCTCAAGCGTCTCGGTTTCGAATCTGCTGTCCAGCAGGCGGTTGACGCGGTCATTGAAAAGGACCGTAAACTGGCGCAATAACGGACGGCAAATCCTGTTTGAAAAGAGATTGCCATGAAATCACTCGTCCTCACCATCGCTATGATGCTCAATCTGTGGAGCGGCAGCGCAGCGGAACTTGCCGAAGCGCCGCTGCCTGTCCCTACCCCTGCCCCTGCGGTATTGTCCGTGTGCGTGGGCACCGAGGGACACACCATTGACCCCGGGTATCTGTCTGATGGTGAGGACGCTGCCGTTTTGCACCATTTGTTCGAGGGATTGATGAAGTACGCCCCTGTGCGTGGGGACAAGGAAATGAACGACATGGCGCTGACCTGCGGTTTGGCAGAGTCGGTGCAGGTGTCTGCGGACGGGCTGACCTACCGCTTCACCCTTCGCAGAGATGCCATGTGGTCCGACGGCGTGCCTGTCCGCGCAGGCGATTTCGTCTACGCGTGGCAGCGGCTGCTGCAGACCGAGTCCTATGGGGCACGGCAGCTGGGGGATGTGCTGGCATCGGTGACGGCCGAGGATGACCGCCTGCTGACTGCGGTGCTCAAGCGGCCCTGCCCGTGGTTTTTGAAGCTGTGTGCCGAGGTGTACGCTGCACCTGTCCGTCGGGATTTGACGGAGACCTACGGCGGTGACTGGACGCGGGAGGAAAACATTGCCGTCAGCGGTGCATACACCATTGCGGAGTGGGTGCACGATGACCGCATGGTGCTGGTGAAGAACCCCTATTACTACGATTCCGTGACCGTAGACGCCATTGACTGGCAGTTTGCGGACAGCCCCGACCGCATCGCAGCGGATTTTACCGCGGACGTGCCCGACAGCACCGCCACAGGTGCAGTGGAAAAGTCGGGGGTGTACTATCTGTACCTCAATGCCAACGCCATCCGCGACTGGCGTATCCGTGCGGCCATGCTGCTGGCAATCGACCGCGCATCCATTGCGTCGCAGGTGGGAGACGGTGCGGCTGCCGCAGAAGGACTGGTGCCTGCGGGTATTTCGCTGACGGACGGTACGGCCTATCGTCCCGAGACCGCACCCATGCTGGTGTGGCTGCAAACGAAGTACCCGTCCTATGACTTGCGCAGCTACGAGGGCAGATGCAGCTTGGCGGCGGATTTATATAATCAAGCGGTGGCGGAGGGCACGTGGAGTCACGGACGTACCCTGCAATACCGATACAATGTGTCGGAAGTGAACGAAACGGTGATGCGCTGCTGCTGCGATGACTGGCTGCGGGTGCTGGGTCTGACGGTGACGGCGGCTCCCATGACTGCGGAGGACTACGGGAAGCTGCTGACCACCAATACCTTTGACGTTGCCTATCTCAGCTGGGTGGCGGATTACGACGACCCGCTGTGCTTTCTGCAAATCATGGAGCGGGGCGGCGCGAACAACCATTCGGCGTGGGGCAGTCCGCAATACAACGGGCTGCTGGAGCAGGCGGCGATGAGCGGGGAGCAGCGGGACAGCCTGCTGTTTGCCGCGGACTGCGCTCTGTTTGAGGCGGAGCGGTTTGCGGTGTGTCCCGTGTACTGGTTCGGAGAGCCGTATTTTGCAGCCGACGGCATCACGGGCATTGCCCACAGCAGCCACAGCGGTTACTGGTTTGGGAATGTGAAAAGACAATAAAAAAGGACCGGGCCTTACAGGTCGGTCCTTTTATGTATCTGTTTTTAAGCCTTCTTCTGCGACAATCAGCCGACCGGGCTCGTTGGGAGAGGTGCCGATTTGCAGCACCAGCTCTCCGTCAATGTAGCTGAAGCCGTAAATGTCCTCGCTGCCGCTGTATTGGTAGCGGTTGACGAAAATGCCCGTTGCAGGGGCGTAGGATAAGATCTGCTTGGGCTTGGAATACAGCACCAGTCCGTCGTGGAACCACAAGGTGGAGTGGTTGCCCTTCCAGTAGCTGTCGTTGCCCAGTCCCGTGAACCATGTGGCGAAGATGGTGTCGATGTATTGGGGCTCACCGCCGTCCCAGCGGTAGAGCATGCCGCTTTTGATGAAGAAGAAGCTGCCGTCCACAGGCACAAAGCCCGAGCGGACGCCGTCCCACACCGCACCCTCGTCATAGCGGGTATCGGTGCACTGTCCGTAGCCTTCTTCGGCGGTGAAGCTGTGGTCTGTGAGTCCTGCGTCGCTGCGCAGGAAATACGTATGAGAGGCCCGTCCCCGTCGGTCGGAGGTGGGATCGTCGTAGGTCACGTCCACGTTGTATTTCACCCCGTCAATGGTCACAACGTTCCACATATGGTTCATTTCGCTGCTGATGACGTAATCACATTCGATGCCGAAGCCGTTCATCAGCTCAGCGTACAGCAGGGCGTAGGACTGGCACACGCCGATGCCCTCGGTGAGAAGCTCGTAGGCGCTGTAGCGGCTGAGAGATTCGTCGTAGCCGTAGCACATGCACAGGTAGTCATGGTAAAACAGGGCGGTTTCCAGCTGGTTCCAGTCGGGGTCATAGAAGCTGCGCAGCTTTTCCAGTGCGGCGGCATACATCTGCCGCGCCTCGGCCAGCTCCTGCTCGGTCATGGTGTAGATGGGCTGCACAGCCAGCACCTTGTCACCCAGCATGGTGAAGTGATATTCATCCGCCACGAAGAACAGGTCTGCCTCCGTGTACGCCACATCGCACCAGATCTCAAACAGCTCTTGGTCCTCCAAATCGTAGCCGATGAGGTAGAAGTTTTCACGATAGTCCATAAGGGCCTCATAGATTTTCTCTTCACAGGGCATTTTTGTACTGTCGATGAGGTCACCGATGGGGTCACGCTGCCAGAAGACGAATGCACCGATGGCGGCGATGACAAGCAGCAGCTTCACAAGTGATTTGACAAGTCGCACGAAAAATCCCCTCCTTTCGAGAAATTACAGATAGTCTACCACGTTTATACGGGTGAAACAATAAAGATTTGTTTAAGGTTGCGGACAGAGTGCGCTTTGTTCGTGGAATTGAGATTCTTCACTGCACTTCGTTTCGTTCAGAATGACAAGGTGCGGTGAGGTGTTGCGGTTTTTGCCGCAGCCTGTTAACCCGAGGAGCCTGCGACGAGGGATCTCAAAGATTCGGACAGAGGAAGTACCTATGATTCAAAGAAAATGCGATTCGATAGCGATAAATCATTCCACTCGGGATTGATGGAATCAATTAAGGCCTCTTTCTTTTTTCGATTCCAGCTTTTCAGTTCTTTTTCCCGCGTAATTGCGATGTTTATGTCGGAGCAAGTCTCGAAATAAATCAGCTTTTCAACATTGTAGCGGTCAGTGAACCCGGGAACGAGATGGTTTTTGTGCTCAAAGGTACGGCGTTCCAGATTGTTAGTGACACCGATGTAAAGAACGCTGTGTCCTTTGTTGGTGAGTATGTACACATAATACATGGCTGACTCCCTATCATCAGTTGCGCTTTGTTCGTGAAATTGAGATTCTTCACTGCACTTCGTTTCGTTCAGAATGACAAGGTGCGGTGAGGTGTTGCGGTTTTTGCCGCAGCCTGTCATCCCGAGGAGCCTGCGACGAGGGATCTCAAAGATTCGGACAGAGTATATTCCTCACTTCGCAATCAAATCAATATACCCTTCGATGTCAAAATCGCGGACGGGCTCGTCCCTGCGCAGATACAGGGGGTGGTGGGGGTGACCCTTCTTGCTGATTTTCCCTGCGCAGACCCAGCGGGCATTGTGCGCCTTGCCGATTTCGATCATGTCACGGACGCAGTGGGGCAGGTACTTCCGCTTTTCGATGATTGCGCCCCATGCCGCCCAGACCACGGGATTCTCGCTTTGGCTGAGCACGAAGTCGAATGCTTTCATGTTCTCCGCGTGGAGATGGGCATTCAGCTCCTTCTCCATATCGTCGGGATTGGTGGCGCGCTGGGCGTAGACATTGAACATGGTGAAGCTGTCAAAGCCGTTGCCCAGTGCGATGCGCTGCACGGATTTGAGGGTGTTGTCCAGATTTTCGGGCTGTGCGGTGGAGGGGTTGATGCCGATGCAAATCAGGGGATTTTTGCCCTTTGTGCCCAGTATGTAACGGTATTCGGAGTAGAAGTCGGGAATATACAGCCACTTGTCGCGGTCGTAGACCTCGCTGCGCTCCGAGTGCAGACAGGCATCCGCGAAGGTCAGCACGTCGATGCGGTCGGTGGTGGTGGAGGGGATGTGCATAGTCGTCTCCTTTGTTGACATTGTTGGCGAATTGGGATAAAATACAAAAGATATGCCCCGATAGCTCAGCAGGATAGAGCACTCGCCTCCTAAGCGAGGGGCCGGAGGTTCGAATCCTCTTCGGGGTGCCATATTTGGGGGAAAGAGTCCGTCAGGGCTCTTTCTTTTTATTTCAGTCTCGCGCAGAAGAAGCCTTCTTCATTATAATAGAAGTCTGTTGCTTCCGCGGCGGGGCTCTCCCGCAGCGCCTTTGCGATACGGGCCTCCAGTGCCAGAGTCTGCTGCAGGGTCAGCTGGCCGTTGCCGATGACAGCCTTGTAGGGCTCGGTGGAGTCGAAATCGTGTCTCAAGTCTGGCAGGTGTCCGCTTTTGGGCATGAAGTGCACGATCAGCGCGGTCTCCCAGAACTCGAACCACAGGTGATCCAGCTCCCGTTCCTCCAGCTGCTTGAGCAGCATACAGATGGGAGAGGAGGGGGTGAACAGTCGGATGAGCTTGCCCGACAGCAGACGCACCAGCTTCTCGAATTCAGCGCAGTCGGGAGTGGGGCGCATGGGGCCGAAGGTAGTGATGGCGAAGCCGCGGTCCTCCTCCATGGCGCACAGGTAATTGTAGGGTGCGGCGGGGATGCTCACCTGCTGCAGCACTTTGCCGTCTGCGGTGCGCAGGGTCACGGTGTGGGAAAGGCCCGTCAGTTCGATGCGCTGGCTGGCGATGCCGCCGTAGAGACGGTAGATTTTGCGGACGGGCTGTCCGTCCAGCAGCAGCTCGAATGCCATGGGCAGGTCGAATCGGCGCTGCTCGGTGGGATGGATGTGGATATAGACACAGCGTTCAGCCGGAGAAATGCGTTTCATATCGGATACCTCGCAAATGGTAGAATGCATATAGTATACCATTTTTGTCCGCGCAATACAATGTGAAGCCGCAGCGGAAGGACGTCATGTGCGGTCTGTTTTTGCTGAACAGACGGTAAAAATAGCAATTCTGCCAAGGAATTCACAGGACACTTTGTTGGTTTTACTCATTGCCCTGCGAAAGTAACTCTGCTATAATGTTCACATTCGACATACATCTGCATTTTTCGCAGAGAAAGGAATTACATGAACGCACTGGAACGATTCTTACGTTACGCTGTCATCCACACTGCCAGCGACCGTTTTATAAATGATGTAACGCCTTCCACCGAATGTCAGCATGAGCTGGCAAAGCTGCTGGAAGAGGAAATGAAGGAAATGGGTCTGGAAAACGTGACCCGCACCGAACACGCATATATTTACGGCTTCCTGCCTGCCACCCCCGGCTATGAAGACCGCAAGTGTCTGGGCTTCAATGCGCATATCGACATTGTTGCCGACCTGGGCATCGGCGAGGTGAAGCCTCAGATGATTGAAAACTATGACGGCAAGGGCATTAAGCTGGGCGACAGCGGCCGCGTCCTGCTGCCCGAGCACTTCCCCCATCTGAACAAGTGCATCGGCAAGACCATCGTCACCACCGACGGCACCACCGTTTTGGGTGCAGACGATAAGGCAGGCATCGCATCCATTCTCACCATGGCGGACAGACTGATGAAGGAAAATATCCCCCACGGCCGTATTGCCATCTGCTTCTCTCCCGACGAAGAAATCGGACACGGCGCAGAGTATCTGGATCTGGACTTCTTCGGCGCGGACTACGGCTTCACCGTAGACGGCTGCGGCCCCGAGGACATCGAAGCGGAAACCTTCAACGCAGCCCGTGCAACCATCAAGTTCAACGGCGTATCCGTTCACCCCGGCAACGCAAAGGACACCATGATCAATGCGGCAC
>JAFQPT010000253.1 GCA_017411665.1 Oscillospiraceae bacterium
ACAAATTCGCCCACATCGGGATGCGCTTCATGCTGATGCAATCCCAGTGCCAGATATACATGCAGCACTTCCGAGCAATATCCGGGAGTGGCGTACGCCTCACCCAGTTCAATCAGTTCATCACAAACCAGACCCGTTTCCTCGCTCAGCTCTCTCAATGCTGCGCTGCGGGGGTCTTCTCCGTATTCCAGCTTGCCTGCACAAGCCTCCAGCATCATTCTTCCGAATACATAGCGGTACTGACGTACACAGTAAACCATGCCATCCGTGTCCACAGGCAGAATCGTAACTCCACCGGGATGATGCACTACTTCACGCTTGGTCAAGGTGCCGTCATGCAGCTCCACGCGATCCAAGGTTACATCCACGATGACGCCCGAATATTTGGTTTCCCCATCCAGACGTTTTTCGGTATATTCCATATATGGATTCCTCCACAAAATTGTCATTATAATCATATTCAGTCTATCACAAAATATCGCAGATTTCCATAGATTTTACGAGGCGGCCAGAAACATTTCATTCCGTTTTTTGGTGAAATTGCCTACATTTTGTCAATCCCTCAAGAATAAGTCCGTCAATATGATTGTATCTTCCGCAAAATACTGTATAATGGAAGTAAAAAGGAGGCGGATTTATGAGTCACATTTTAGCATTCACCGCAAGTGCCAGAGCAGGCAGCGTTAGCAGCAGACTGGTACAGCTGGCAGCGGAAACAGCAAGCGCAAAGGGGCACACCGTAGAAATCATCGACTTGACCGCACCGCAGCTGCAGTGCTGCAAGGGCTGCGGATACTGCCGCACCAACGACGGCTGCAGCATCAAGGATGGATTTTTTGATAAAATCGTCGGCTGCGACGGCATTATTGCAGGCTTCCCCATTTATTTCAGCGGCATTGCAGGACAGGGCAAGGTTTTCATTGACCGCCTGTACCCCATGATGGATGCAGGTTTTGTGCCTCGTCATCCGGGCAAAAAGGTCATCGCTATTTATGCACAGGGTGACAGCAACGAGAAACAGTTCATCTCCTCCATCAACTTTGTAAACTACGCATTCCGTTTGAGCGGCTGGAAGCTGCTGGACAGCGTGCTGTGTGCCGGCACTGCTGTTCCGGGATTTGAAGTTTCCGAGAGTATCATTACCCGCGTGAAAGACGCTGCAGAAAAACTGTAATATATTTCAAAGGAGAATTCCCCATGATTGATTTTAAAAACGGTACTTTTATCAAGCTGACAAGAAACAAAGCCGTCACCAACGCTGCCCTGATTAAGCCCATTCTCATTCCCGGAGAAGAAATCATCTCCGAATACACCACCATCCGCGACTTTGTTGTGTTCACGAATAAGCGCATCATCGCGGTCAACGTCCAGGGTATCACAGGCAAGAAGAAGGATTTCACCACTCTGCCCTACTCTAAGATTCAGGCATTCTCCATCGAAACCGCAGGGTCTCTCGACCTCGACTCCGAACTGGAAATCTATTTCTCGGGACTGGGCATGGTCAAGTTTGAATTCCGTGGTGACTGCAACATCACAGAAATCGGACGTCTCATTTCCGAAATGATTCTCTAAATCTTAGCCCCACGTAAAACGCGGGGTTTACTTACAACAAAAATGCTGACTGCGAATCACAGTCAGCTTTTTTGTTTTTCATTGTTTTCTTTCGGATTCGCAAAGGAAACCAGCAAACAGCGTGCCATCAAATATAGAAAGAACGCAATCCATATAATCCCTTGATTTCCGTCGAGATTTTTCCATGCGTGAATTGCCCCCAGTCCGCATACCAATCCCACAAGAAACAAAGGCCTGTTATGGAGTTTCATGAGCATACCTCCCTCACAGAGAGATTTTATCCCTTACTTCCAGTCTCTATACTCTACGCAAACATATCTGCCGCGATTTTCTGTCTGCCCCTTGATGTTGATTGCCTGCATGGGACAACGGTGCAGACAGCTGTAACAGCTGGTGCAGTTTTCGCCGAAGGTGGCCTTGCCGTCATAAATAAAGATATTTGCTGTGGGGCAGCTTGCGGCACAAACACCGCAGGCAATACAAGTCTCAGCGACCTCAAACACTTGATTTTTAAGCATAAAGTTGCGGAAGCCATAGTTCACCAATCCACTCATCAGACCTGCCAGAGGCGTTTTATCATCCTTGGAGATGTTTTTTCCTGCCTTGATGCTCTCAGCCAGCATGCGCACCTTCGGCACTGCCGCAGTGAGCATATCCCGCACTTCCTCTTCCGAATCCACATCCCAGCCGGGGATATAGTTATTGGGCATGACAACGCCGCAAAAGCCCTTGAAATTCATTCCCTTGGCAGCAAACAGCTTCGCCAGCGCCTTATCCGCATTACCGGAATTTTCACCCATTGCCGCAATGCAGTATACATCCTTACAGCCCTGCAAATCTGCTTCCGTCAGCATCTGCTCCACCGCTGCGGGGTATCTCCACGCATGAATGGGTGCCACGATTACATAAGGCTTATCGGAATAAACAGAGAGGCTTTCGCCTCTGCGCATCACTGCATTCATAGAGCTGACAGTATCATTCAGTGCTTCCGCAAGAGCCACTGCCACAAATTTGCTGTTGCCGGTTCCTGTAAAGTACAAAACCATAGCCATTCCTCTTTCATTTCATATTCTTGAAAGTATTGTACCGCATTTCCAATGCAAGTGCAATGTGGGTCTTTTCAATTTTAAATAAATGTGTTATACTGATTAGACTTGTGGGATAAACTTCCATAGGCATTATGTAAGGAGGTGAACCGTTTGTCACCGAGAGCAAAAGGCAAAAAAGAGATTGCATCCAACCGCAAGGCATTCCATGACTACTATGTACTGGAACGCTACGAAGCAGGAATCGAGCTCAAAGGCACCGAAGTCAAAAGTCTGCGTGCAGGCAAAGTGAATATGAAGGATTCCTTCTGCACCGTGAAAAACGGGGAACTGTTCCTACACGGCATGCACATCTCCCCCTATGAACAGGGCAACCGCTTCAACACCGACCCTGTGCGTCATCGCAAGCTGCTGATGCACAAGAAGGAGATTTTGAAGCTTGGCCAGACCGTACAGCTGGACGGTCACTCTCTGATTCCCCTGTCCCTGTATTTCAAGGATGGCAGAGTCAAAGTCGAAGTAGGCATGTGCAAGGGTAAAAAGCTCTATGACAAGCGCGAAAGCGATGCGGCACGCAGCGCAAAGCGCGATATGGACAGAGCGAAGAAAAATTTTAATAGTTAACACATTATGAAAGGCTCCCTTGCCTAAAGGGAGCTGTCAGCGAAGCTGACTGAGGGATTTCCTCTGTTGCGCTCCGCACTTCAATCATCATATACAAAAGGAGAATTTACAATGGCAAATCCCATCGTAACCATCGAAATGGAAGACGGCGGCATCATCAAGGCTGAGCTGTACCCCGAAATCGCACCCAACACCGTTAACAACTTTATCTCTCTGATCAACAAGGGCTTCTACAACGGTACTATTTTCCACCGTGTCATCCCCGGCTTCATGATTCAGGGCGGCGACCCTCTGGGTCAGGGCACCGGCGGCCCCGGCTACTCCATCCGCGGCGAATTCAAGCTGAACGGCTTCAAGAACGATCTGAAGCACACCGCAGGCGTTCTGTCCATGGCACGCTCCATGGCTCCAAACTCCGCAGGCAGCCAGTTCTTCATCATGCACAAGGACGCTCCCCATCTGGACGGCCAGTACGCATCCTTCGGCAAGGTCCTGGAAGGCATGGACGTAGTTGACCGCATCGTAAAGACTCCTCGCAACATGTACAACGACATGCCCCGCAAGGAACAGAAGATGAAGTCCGTCACTGTTGAAACCTTCGGCGAAGTTTACCCCGAACCCGTAAAGGTTTAAACACGCTTCTTTAATAGGCCCCCTTGCCTAAAGGGGGCTGTCAGCGAAGCTGACTGGGGGATTCTTTTCCCTATCAATAAATCGCAAAACATTTAAAAATTTGGTCATGATTATCTGAAGCATTTCGGATATAATGATAACGGAAACGATGCAAACGTCGTGAATCGTTTCCTTCTGACAAACTGTAACCACTCCCCTGCGGCCTCACCGCCGCAGGGAATACGGAAACACACGATTTCCAATCGTGCCCACCCAAAATCACAATATATCTTTCTGACAACAACTAAATTCGCAACGCGAATTACAAATCAAAAAGATATATTGTGAAAGAGTCGAAGCAGCGCAATGAGCGCTCTCCGCTCACGGGTGAGCGGAAAGCGATATGGAGCTCGCTTCGACGAGGGGGTGTTCCGGTTTCGACGGGGGTGTGGAGGCAGGAATAGCGGGCGGATGCGCCTACCATCCTTAAAATGGGTACTTTTATAAATTAAAGAACAACAACAAGTCTGTTCTCCTGGCTGCTTAAATAGCCAGCGTCGTACTTGGAAGGACCACGGTCCGAGATACGGCGTCGACGAGTGGTGAACGTGAGTACGGTAAGCTTTGCCCGTGCCACGCATCATGAAGCTACTGAATTCTAAAGCATGTCGGCCTGCGTTAGAATGAGGGAATGCAAATGACCGCCTGCGCCCGGAGAAGTTTCTGTTAAAGCGCTTTCGGACACGGGTTCAATTCCCGTCACCTCCACCAAATCAACATTGGGTGAACACCTATTTCTTCTGCGGCGGATTAGCCATAAGAATAGAGCTGTAAACCAAGAAAAATCCCACTTTCAAACCATTTGAAAGTGGGATTTTTCTATTTTTCGATTTGTTTTTTACTCACAAATCAGAAGAAAACATACTCACATATAATAAGAAAACACCGAGTACAGGAACTTTAATAAAAAAGTAGCAGAATACAAGAGCATATTTGCACACTTCGTTCATTGACTTTTGGTTTTCGAAGGATTATAATCTCAAGCCGCAAGAACAGTTTTGTTTTTACATGACGAAGTAATAGGCAGATATTCAATCAAATCAGAAAAGAGGGATTTTATGGACTATACTTATCTGCTTGGCTTGGCGGTCATTTTACTCTCCACCAAACTGTTCGGTTTAGCAACCGAAAAAATTCATATGCCGCAGGTTGTCGGTGCTCTGTTGGCCGGTATTCTGTTAGGGCCAAGCGGTCTGGGCATTCTGGAAAGCACCGACTTCTTCGTAAAAACTGCAGAAATCGGCGTTATTCTTTTGATGTTTCTGGCCGGTATCGACACCGATCTGGAAGAAATGAAGCACACAGGTCTGCAAGCTTTTATCATTGCAGTATTTGGCGTTCTGTTCCCGATGGTTTTGTGTGGTGCAGTTTACTTTTTCTTCTTTGAAGAGCGATTCACCATGCACAATCTGTTGAAGGCTTCTTTTGTGGGCAGCGTTTTCTCTGCAACTTCTGTTGGCATTACGGTAGAAACCTTGAACGAAATGGGCAAACTGAAAACCAAAACAGGCACTACACTCCTCAGTGCAGCTCTGATTGACGATATTCTCGGTATCATTGTTCTATCGTTCCTCACCGGCTTCAGTTCCGGAGACGGCAACCCAATCCTGGTACTGACCAAAATCGGAGGTTTCTTTGTATTCACTCTGTTGTGTGGGATTGTCGGAATGCACATTTTCCGTTCCATTGCGGAAACCCATTGGCACAGCCGTCGTGTGGCAATTTGGGCACTTGCATTCTGTCTGCTGATGGCTTACTGTGCAGAAACATTTTTCGGAGTTGCAGATATCACGGGTGCATTCTTTGCAGGCTTAATTCTGTGCAATATTTCGAAAACCCGTAAATTCGTAGCAAAGAAAATCGCCGTCACATCCTACATGGTATTCACCCCTGTTTTCTTCGCAAGCGTCGGTATGAAAACCGATCTGACATCCATGAACGGAGAGATTTTCCTCTTTGCAGTCATTCTGATGATGGCTGCGGTCGTTTCCAAAATCGTCGGCTGTGGCTGCGCCGCACGTCTGACCGGCATGAAGCAGCATGAGTCTATTGTTGCGGGCATCGGCATGGTGGCTCGCGGTGAGGTTGCTTTAATGGTTGCGCAAAAAGGGATTGCTGCAGGTATGATTGAGCCTGCTGTCCTTCCTGCCGTAGTCATGAGTGTGATTGGTTGTGCACTGATCACTCCGATTCTGCTGAAGCTCACAATCACAAAACATCCGGAAATCGCATAAAAAAAACGTCAGTATGGAACTCCTCCACACTGACGTTTTTTATTTAGAATGCAATCTTCAGAACCAGAGAAACAAGGCACAGAATCAGCGCACAGGGAACATACAGGAACTTGCCTGCAAAGTACCATGCATTGCCGTGAGGATTCTTGGCACCCTTATTGATTTCGTGCATCAATTCCTCCTTCTTCATAACCCAGAACCAGGAGAACGCACCGAGAGTGGCTCCAATGGGAATAATGTAAATGGATACAATATCCATCCAGGGACCCCACTTAAAGATAGGTTCCATGTTCAGACCGAAGCCCAGGCAAATGACGCACAATACTACCAGAACCACATTGCGGCTCAGCTTGGGGAAACGATATTCCAGAGATTCCGCAACCGCTTCAAACATATTCTGCAGAGAGCTGATGCCCGCAAAAATCATTGCAATATACAAAATAACAGCAAACAGCTGCCCCAAAGGAATATCCTGCAAAATAGTAGGCAGCGTGACAAACAGCAGACCGGGGCCCGCTCCAACATCAAGACCGTATGCAAAGCATGCGGGAATGATGACCAGCGCTGCAGTCAGCGCTGCGATGGTGTCAAACAATGCGGTACGGAGTGCCAAAGAAACGGTATCTTCCTTTTTATCCAGATAGGCACCGTAAACGATCATGCCGCTGCCGGTGACGGAGAGAGAGAAGAAAGCCTGTCCCATTGCCCAAACCCAAACCATAGGATCCTTCAGCTTCGCCCAGTCGGCAGTAAACATAAAGCGGTAGCCTTCAGAAGCACCGGGGAGCAGGGATACGCGAATGGCAAGGATTGCAAAAATAATGAAAAACACAGGCATCATGACCTTATTGGTCTTTTCGATGCTCTTTGCACCCAGCAGCAAAGTCAGCAGTGCACCCACAACTACAATGATATGGAAAGGAACCACGGAGTAATCCGTAGTGGACATTGCTTCAAACCATATTCCGGGATTGGTATGCATCAGTTCACCGGTGATAGAACTGACCAGCGCCTTCAAAATATACGCAATGATACACGCATAACCGATGGCAATGCACAAAGACCCTGCCAGAGGCAGCCAGCCTAGCAAACCGCCTGCCTTGCCCATGGCTTCTCCGCGGGTAGCCCATGCGTTTTTGTAAGAACCCAGTGTGCCTGTCTGTGCACGGCGGCCGATTGCATATTCTGCGGAAAGGCCTACACAGCTAAACAGCACAATAAAAAACAAATATGCCACAAGGAAGGCACCGCCGCCATAAGAGCCCATCTTTGCAGGGAAGCCCCAAACATTGGCCATACCCACAGCAGAGCCGACAGCAGAAAGCAAAAAGCCCCATTTGCTGGCAAATTTAATACGATGATTACGTTCCATTATATAATACTCCTTAAATTGCTGAATCATACTTTATAACGAACCGCACCATTTGTCAAATTAATCTTATCCATCTAAAGTATCTAAAATTTCGATGATTGCTGATTTAACCCATAAAAGCACAAACTCCCGATGCTCACATCGGGAGTTTGTGCTTTTATAATGTTATTCACCGTTTTGAGCGACAAAGTCAATTCCCGCTTTCCTCGCCTGACTGCACAGGTCCTTTGTTTGCAGATGATAGCTTTTGCCTGCCTTGATAAAATGGGTGCCGCACTGCCGAAACTCGAAGGATACATTCTTACGGATGCACTGCTCTCGGATGTCCAACACCCAATCATAATGGAGGGGTCTTGCGTTGCGGTCGGATTCACCGCCCACCACCACAAGCTCGATTCCATCCAGATATCGTTCTATGTCAATCCGCTCCAACAGGGGCTGGGCCGTAATACACTTGTGCTTGATGGGAAGTCTGCTGAAGATTTCCAGCTTATCATCTGCGTTTTTCTGATTCTCAATCGTGCAACCCACTACCACATTATCGTATCCCTCGCCCCAGTCGGAAGGGATACACGCCATAAATCGTCCGATTCGCTTAGTCAGAAACAAAAACGTACAGTCGGGCCGCTGCTTCATCATCTGCCAGCATTCATCTCGCCATTCATCCGCCTCTTCAATCAGAAAGTCCGTGGAAAAGCACGTATATACAGTCCCCGATTTCAGTTTCGGGTTTCCGTTTTTGAATCGTTCGATGGGCTTTTGGAAGTCTTTGGTTTTTACAATATTTCTTGTGTTCACACCCCGTTTGGCATCGCCCTTATGGATATAACAATGCAGGCATCCATCACTGCATTTTCTGCATCCTCTCCACGGATTCCACATCGCCATATGCTCACACTCCCCGCATCATATTTATTTTAAGGATAATGGGTGCTATACACCCTGTCAATAGGGATTCTTCTCTTCGATTCTGCCTATTGTTTTCATATACTCTATACGATAAAATGAAATCGAAACTCGTTTGAGGTGGTATCATGGCAAACTACAGTCTTTTCTTCAGTCCCACAGGCGGCACAAAGAAGATTGCCGACCTGCTGGCATCGCATTTGAGGGGTGAATACCTCGAAACCGATTTGTGCAGAGACATCGAACCCATGTCTTTCGATGTACATGACGTCTGTCT
>JAFQPT010000254.1 GCA_017411665.1 Oscillospiraceae bacterium
GACACTGACCTGGAACGGACACTCCTGCTTTACATTTGATACCGATGAAGGGGTTGTGGTGTTTGACCCCTATGAACCCGATTACGTACCCGGATTGCATCTGCCTGCTCTGTCTGCGGACACGGTGCTGTGCAGCCATGAACATAATGACCATTGCTATCCCGAAGGCGTGCTGAACACCAGATGTCTGCCCGGCTACCGTGTAGAGGTTGTGGAAACCAAGCACGACGGCGAGGGCGGCAGCTTGCGCGGGGACAACAAGGTGCATATCATTGATGCAGGCGGATTCCGCCTTGCCCATCTGGGAGATTTGGGCCATGTGCTCACTGCCGAGCAGGTGCAGGCTATGGGACACATCGACGTGCTTTTGACGCCCATTGGCGGATATTATACCGTTGATGCTGCACAGGCGAAGGAAATTTGCGACCTGCTGCAGCCCCGCATCATCGTGCCCATGCATTACCGCAAGGGCGAGATGGGCTTTGATTTGATTGCGGAGCCCGAAGCATTTTTGAATCTGTTTGATGGGTACACAGTCCTTGAAGGGCATACACTGGAGCTGACAGATGCAGTCAGCGGTGTGGTGATGTTCGCCTGCCCCAGACAGTAAAAAGGAGAGAACAAACGGATGGCGACCCAAGTAACCAACTATAAATGTCCTGCCTGTACCGCGCCGCTGCAGTTTGTAGGGGAGAGCGGCAGACTGGAATGCGAATTTTGCGACAGTACATATTCTGTTGAAGAAATCGAGCAGCTGTATGCTGCCAAAAATGAAGAAGCGGCGGCTGCAGAGCAGTCGGAAGGCGCAAAAGCCATGTACGACGAGCTGTGGGGGGAGGATGCAGCGCATATGCGGGCGTATTCCTGTCCCTCCTGCGGTGCGGAGCTGATTTGCGACGACACCACCGCTGCCACCAGCTGCCCCTACTGCAACAACCCCACCATCGTGCCGGGTCAGTTTGCAGGCACCAAGCGCCCCGAATATGTGATTCCCTTCAAGCTCAGCAAGGAGGATGCGGTGGCGGCGCTGAAGCAGCACTGCAAGGGCAAGCCTCTGCTGCCCAAGGCCTTCACAAGCGAGCACCATGTGCAGGAAATCAAGGGCGTGTACGTACCCTTCTGGCTGTTTGACGGCGGTGCGGAGGCGGACATCACCTTTGCAGCCACCCGCAGCACCCATCACAGACGCGGTGACGATGAAATCATCACCACCCATCATTACCATGTCCGCAGAGTGGGTACGGTGGACTTTGATGCGGTGCCTGTGGATGCATCCACCAAAATGCCCGATGAGTATATGGATGCCATCGAGCCCTATGACTACAGTGAGCTGAAGCCCTTCGCCATGGCATATCTGCCCGGGTATTTGGCAGATAAATACGACGTGACCGCCGATGACAGCTTTGCCCGCGCAAAAGAGCGGATGGAAAACAGCGCAATGGATGCCATGACAAACACGGTCGTGGGCTACGAGACCTGTATTCCCACCGCGCGTCGGGTGAAGGCGGTAAGGGAGGATGCGGCCTACGCGCTGATGCCCGTCTGGATGCTGAATACCAAGTACAAAGGCAAGGACTACCTGTTTGCCATGAATGGACAGACAGGGAAAATCGTCGGCGAGCTGCCTATGTCCTGGGGCAGATTCTGGGGCTGGTTTGCGGGGATTGCCGCAGGCTGCGCTGCTGCGCTGACGGCGATTCTGACACTGGCGCTGTAAGGAGGGAATGGATATGAAAAAACGATTCGCGACCCTTCTGATGATGCTTTGTCTGCTGGCGGCACTGGCGGTGCCTGCCTACGCAGCGGACGAGGCCTATGTGTTTGAGACCACGGGTGTGATGCTGGACGCGGAAGGGATTGCCCGACTGGAGCAGCAGTGTGCCGATGCGGCGGATGCCTACGGCTGCGGCATTTACATCGTGACCCTCTACGACTTCTCCGAATATCACCCCGACCCCTTTGAAGCGGCGCAGGTGATTTATCGGAGCATGGACTTCGGTGTGGGCGAAAACAAAAACGGCATCATGCTGATGCTCAGCCTGTCCGAGCGGGACTATGCGCTGATTTGCTACGGTGACATTGCCAACAGCGTGTTTACCGACCGTATGCAGATTGCCATTGAAGAGGATTTTCTGGATAACTTTGGCGCCAATGACTGGGACGGCGGTCTGACAGACTTTGTGGAAAACAGCATTTCCGCGCTGGCGGGCTTCGACGGGGAAATCGGCGAGAGCTATGACGGCTACTATGAAAACGGCGTGTATTACGAGCCCACCTTCGGCTCCCGTCTGGTGTACGTGGTGTCGGAATACTGGTACATCATCGGCGCTGTTTCTCTGATTGTAGCGCTTGTGGTATGTCTGATTCTGAAAAGCGGCATGAAAACCGCGCGGAAGGCCACCCATGCAGGAAACTATATTTCCGAGAATGGGGTAAAGCTGTCTGTGCGGCAGGATACCTTCACCCATACCACCAGACAGGTCATTCACCATGAAAGCAACAACAGCGGCGGCAGTGGCGGTGGCGGACGCACCTCCGTCGGCAGCAGCGGCTTCAGCGGCAGAAGCGGCAAATTTTAATAACAGAACAAAATGAAAGCCTCCCCTTGGAAAGAGGGGCTGTCTGCCCGCAGGGCAGACGGAGAGGCCGATTTCAGAAATGAAATCGAAGTTATATAACAGGAAAAGGAAACAAACCATATGTCATACAAAGCAGTGATTTTTGATTTGGACGGCACCATTCTGGATACCCTGCAGGATTTGGCCAACAGCGTGAACCATGCCCTGCGGACCCACGGGTATCCCGAGCGCACTTTGGATGAGGTGCGCCGCTTCATCGGCAACGGCATCCGTGTGCTGATGCGCCGCAGCTGTCCCGCGGGACTGTCCGAAGAGGCGCAGGAGGAGGCACTGGCTACCTTCCGCGTGCACTACGATGCCCATTGCAAGGACTATACGGGCCCTTATGACGGCATCCACGAGCTGCTGGATGCACTGCGTGCAAACGGCATCCGCACGGCGGTGGTGTCCAATAAGATTGAGCCTGCGGTCATTGTGCTGTGCGATGAGCATTTCCCCGGACAGTTTGAGTATATGGTGGGCAATCGCCCCGACCTGGCACCCAAGCCCTCGCCCGACTCTGTCAACGAGGTCATCGGGAAGATGGGTCTGGACAAAAAGGACATCGTATACATCGGGGACACGGAGGTGGATATCCAGACGTCCGATAATGCAGGACTCGACTGCATCGGGGTGGACTGGGGCTTCCGTGACGGGGAGTATCTGCGTGAGCTGGGTGCGAAGTACATCGTGGAAAAGCCCATGGATGTTTTGGAGATCGTATTGTAAAGAACGGGCGGGTATTTCCCGCCCGAACATAAAATTTCGGAATTTTGAAAATAAGTGTTGACAAACGCGGGATAGTTTGTTATTATGTCAAAGTTCCAAGTGAATATGGGAGTGTTCCCGAGTGGCCAAAGGGGACAGACTGTAAATCTGCTGGCGATGCCTTCGGTGGTTCGAATCCACCCACTCCCACCAAGAAAAAAGACCGATGCAAAGCATCGGTCTTTTTTCAATGAAATTCGTTCCTGCGGAACGAGTGAAAATGCCTATGGCAGTGAAATATTGCTTTGCAATGTGAAATGTGCTTCGCACATGAAAGGAACGAATTTTATTTCACTTGATGTAACAACGTCAAATTTCACAATTTACATAGTAAATTATTTCACATCGAGCAAAGCGAGATATTTCACTAACAATAGCGATACGAAACTTGCTTCGGCGACCGAGGAACCGGCAGTTCGAAAGGGGCGCAACCGACCCAAACGGGTCGGTTTTTTGTTTTGGTGGGAGTGGAGCTGTTCGCCCATCGTCCCCTCATCAAACCAAAGCCCAACAAACCCAAGCACCATCCATTGGATGGTGCTTTTTTTGATATCTTTTGCCTTGTATGCTAATGTATGCTATCATGAAACAGAGGAGGTGTGATCGATGCAAAAACCATACGGAAGAAAACCGATCATTTTTGGTTTGGCACTCGTACTGTCAATGATGGCTTTGGCGCTCTTTCTGACTGCATTTTCGATTGTCAGCTATGGCAAAGCCGATCACAAAACCCGCAGTGATGTGGCAATTGTTTTAGGTGCGGGCACATCCAATGGTGAGATCTCACCGGTCTATCGGGAAAGAATCAATCACGGAATATGGCTTTATGAAAATGATTACGTCGATTACTTGATTCTGACAGGCGGTGTGGGGGAAGGAAACAATTTGTCTGATGCGTATGCGGCAAAGCAGTATGCAATTTCTCAAATGGTGCCCGAAGACGTTATTCTGATAGAAGAGAACTCTACGATCACCGAAGAAAATCTTGCGTATGCAAAAGAAATCATGGACGAATATTCCTTAGATACCGCAATAATCGTCAGCGATCCTCTCCACATGAAACGCGCAATGCTGATGGCTGAGGATTACGGCATTGCGGCGTATTCCTCTCCGACCCCCACAACGATGTACAGGAGCGATAAAACCCAAATTCCGTTTTTGGCAAGAGAGGAATTTTTCTATATCGGATATTCCATCGTGAGATTGTTCAGATAGGCACTTCCTTGTTTTTGCGCCGTTTCTTCACAATCTGTTTTCTTGTTGAAAATGGGAGACTGTGCTATAATAAACTATCATTTTACGGGAAAGAGGTGGGGATATGGCAGCGTTTTGGACAGGCCTGGGGCTTGTTTGCGTGTACTTTGTCATTTGCGCCTCGATTGGTGTGGTCATTCGTTTGTGCACAGCCATTCCCGATGAGCCATTCCGCAAGCTGCTCCATCTGATTTTGCTGGGGTCGCTGCCTGTGTGGATTTCCGTGTACAAGCTGTGGTGGATGGCTGCCCTGTCCGCACTGCTGTTTGCAGCGGTGGTGTATCCCATTCTGGCGGCAGCGGAGCATTTGCGGGGGTATTCCCATCTGCTGACGGAGCGCAAAGACGGAGAGCTGAAAAAAAGCCTGCTCATTGTGTTTAGCATGTTTGCAGTGGTTATCACCGTGTGCTGGGGACTGCTGGACGACCGCTGGCTGGCGGTTGCCAGTGTGTTTGCATGGGGCTTCGGTGACGCGGCAGCTGCACTGGTGGGCAAACGCTTCGGACGTCACAAGCTGCGGGGCAGACATATTGAAGGCACGAAAAGCGTGGAGGGCAGCGTGGCGATGTTTGCGGTGTCCTTTCTGAGTGTATTTGTGGTGATGACGGTGCGAGGCGGCATGGGTGTATTCGGCTGTGTGGCTGCTGCGTATGTGACGGCTGCTGTGGCTGCGGTTGTGGAGCTGTATTCCATGAGCGGCAACGACACCATCACCTGCCCACTGGCGGCAATGGCGGTGCTGCTGCCGCTGACATGGCTGTTTGGAGGTGGCGTATGAGTACACAGAAAAAATCGGGCAAAAGCACTCTGTTGATGTCGGTGCTCATGAGTGCACCCGGGCCGCTGATTGTGGGCCTGGGGCTGATTGCGGGCAGAAGTGCCACCCAGCTGGCAGACTTCATCCGCCGCAGTGCGGAGCTGCTGGCCATCATTGCCTCCTTCGTTGTGTATCATCTGACCGATGGGGAGCGCATTTCCGAGGCACGGAAACACCGTCTGGAACAGGGCGTCAACTGCTTTGTGGGTGCTACCATGTGCCTGAGCGGCAGTGCGATGATTCTGATTGCGCTGCTGGCAGGAGAATCGGAGACCGGCAATGTGATTCCCGGTCTCACCATTGCGATTCTGGGTGTCATTGCCAATACCATCTTCTTTTTCCGCTATCGGAAGCTCAGCCGTA
>JAFQPT010000255.1 GCA_017411665.1 Oscillospiraceae bacterium
ATACCGGGAATCATGCCGCAAACACGAATGCCTTCGCAACCCCATTCAATTGCAGCACACTTAACCAACCCTTCAACAGCGTGCTTAGTTGCAGTGTATTCGCCCATGCCGGGACCGCCAACTCGAGCGGAAGGAGAAGCGAAGTTTACAATAGCACCGCCGCCATTGGCAACCATCGCATCATGAACAGCCTGCATACCCAGCAGCTGAGACATCAGATTCAGTTTGAAAGTATTCAGCATACCTTCTTCGGTAATCTGCATAACAGGAGCACTGGGGCAAATACCTGCATTATTAACCAGAGAGGTAATCTTACCAAACTTTTCTAGAGTATAAGCAACAACCTTTTCCCAGTCAGCCTTGGAGGTAGCGTCTGCTACGATGTAAGCTGCATTTTCGTTCTTCAGTTCTGCCAGCTTAGCTGCACCTTCTGCTTCCTTACGAGAGGTAAATACGACTTGACCACCTTCAGCCAGAATCTTTTCTACGATTGCAGCACCAATGCCCTTGGTACCGCCGGTAACGATCGCAACTTTACCTTCCATTTTACCAACATATTTTCTTCTTGCCATGACTTTTCCGTCCTTTCTTTGTTGTGCATATTGTTTAAATTCGACGCTATCAGCGCCCGTTTTTTGTCATTTTAGGCTTGATAACTATCCCGGTCAATAAAATCGAAAGAATTAAGACATTTCAAAAAAGATTGATTCATATCCGTCGAACAGCGCTTTTTTGGTGAAATTCGGATTTTTGTTCAAATACCGCAATTCGTTGGAACTTGTGCACAGAGCATTTTCACGTCGTCATTCCGTCAAAATCGTTTATTTTGTCGGAATTCAGACAGTAACAAAAGAAAATAATTGAAATCTGATTATTTTGTATTTAAATTTAAAATATAGAAACATACGTTTAGAAACATACGTTTTCAAAGAAAGGAGGCCCTCATGTCATCCAGAAGTGATAATGCCAGAATCAATCGAAAGCGCGCTTTCTCAATTCGAATGATTGAAACCGCTTTCATATCCTTACTGAAAGAAATGCCTTGCAGCAAAATTACTGTCACTGACATTTGTGAGAGAGCTGATATCAATCGTTCCACGTTTTACTCAAATTTCGATGATATGAACGCATTGATTGAGCACATTCAAATGTCGGCTGTAAGAAAATTTGAAGAAATAGCCAAAAAGCATCATGAAATGACAGAGTTTGAAATCTATCGCAGTCATCTACAGGTCATTTTGGATATGGGAATCGAAGAAGTTGTATATAACATGCCGTCTTTTTCCTCTACCTACGCATATAACAAAATCATGTACGACTATATTGTTGTTCCCAGATTGAATGATGCAAAGGATAAGGATCTGCTGATCGAGGCGTTTTGGTACAGCCGTGCAGGCGCTCAGCAATTGTTTGCATCCTGGGCAAGAACAGGCAAAAAGGTTTCTGTCGATGAGCTTGCCCGCAGAATCGCAAATTTGAACAACACCTGTATTGATTACGCCATGACAGGAAAAGACATCTCATCCAGAAAAAAATAAGAAAGAGCACTGTATGAAACATTACAGTGCTCTTTCTTATGCTTTCATTCCCCATCACAATTGGAAAATAATCAAATTTTCGATAGTTGATACCATTCCAACAAAACTTCAAAAAATGTAGTAAATCTGCCTCAAATTCGGTTTTTTCGTTGACTGTATTTAGCGAATAAGCTAATTTGAACTCAGTTAATTTTTTGTTGTTTGACCAAAATACGTAAAGAAGGAGTGTTGAACTTTGATTACTGAACTTTTAAAAGAGTTAAGCGAAATCAACGATCTGCAGGTAATCACCGGAGACATGATTGGCGGAGATTACTGCCATGACGAGTATCCGGGTGGAAACTATGTCCCCGATGCTGTAATTGAAGCAAATTCCACCGAAGCAGTCTCTGCTGTTATGGCTCTTTGCAGTCGTGCAGGTGTTCCTGTAACTGTTCGCGGTGCAGGAACCGGCCAGATGGGCGGCAGTGTCCCCGTTAAGGGTGGTATCGTTTTGTCTTTGAAAAGCATGAATCGTGTGCTTGGATATAATTCCGAAACACATATTCTGACCGTTCAGCCCGGTGTTGTTTTACAGGACGTTAAAAACGAAGCCGATTTGGTAGGAATGTACTATCCTCCCGATCCCGGTGAAACCACCGCAACCATCGGCGGCAATGTTGCAACCAACGCTTCCGGTCCTTGTGCAGTCAAATACGGCAGAACCGCAGACTACGTAGCTGAAGCTGTCATCGTTCTGGCTAATGGTATTATTACCGACCTTGTTGACAAGGAAACCATCATGGGCAGCGAAGGCACTCTGGCTGTTATTACCGAAATCGGTTTGAAGCTCATCGAAAAGCCCAAAGCTGATGCAATCCTGCTGTTCCCCTTTATGGACGCTGAATCTGCAATCAATGCTGCAAAAGCAATCATGGATGCCGGCTACGACCCTGCCGTTGTCGAATACATGGACACCGATTTGATTGAATTCTCCGGTAATGTCACCGGTAATCCCGTATTCCCCGTTGAAATCGATGGTGAAAGAGTCGGCGGCACTCTGATGGTAACAATCGAAGGCGAAGACGATGATAACGTCATGGAAAAAATGGAAACCATCGCTGAAATGGCTGAAGAAGGCGAAATCGAATGCTTGGACATTCTCGTTGGTGACAGCGTATCCATGAAGCGCGAATTCTGGGCCGCACACAGCGCATTCCACACCTCTATGGAAAGCGGTGCAAAGAGTGCTCGCGAAATCAACATTGATGTTCCTGCCGATGCTATGCCGGAAATGATCGAATTTGCAAAGCAGCTGGGCGAAGAGATGGGTGTAAAAACCCTGCTCCATGCTCACGTGGGAAGTGGCGGCATGCACATTCATGTTGCATCTGATTTGACAAAGGCAGAGCTTGCTCCCATTTATGCAGAAATTGCCGGTGAAATCTATGCAAAGTGTGTTGAACTGGGTGGCAATCCTCGCGGCGAATACGGCTACGGCTACGGAAAAATTCCTTATGTAACCGATGATGTAAAGAAAGAATTTATCAACAACAAGGCTGTTCTGGATCCTAAGGGAATTCTGAATCCCGGTAAGATTGTAGACTAAGAAAGGACTCATTTATGCTGAAAATTCTTGTATGTGTAAAGCAGGTACCTGACGTTGACCTAATGAAAATGGACCCTGCTACCGGGACTCTGATCCGTGCAGGTGTTCCCACTATTTTAAATCCTCTGGATGCAAATGCACTTTCTGCTGCTCTGAAGGTAAAAGAAACCTACGGCGGCGAAGTGACTTTGATCACCATGGGTCCTCCCATGGCTGAAACTACCCTGCGCGAATGTTTGGCTGTAGGCGCGGATAAAGCAATTCTGGTTACCGATAGAGCCTTCGGCAATGCCGATACGCTGGCAACCAGCTACTCTATTGTTTCTGCAGCCAATTGCGTAGATCACTATGACCTGATTTTCTGCGGCAAGGAAACCGTGGACGGTGCAACCGGACAAATGGGCAGCCAGCTGGCAGAACGTTTTGACGCCGCTCAGATTACGTCTGCTTCTCTGATTAAGTCTGTAGACGAAGCAAACGGCACTCTGGTCGTAGAACGTGAACTGGAAACCGGTATTGAAACTCTGGAAGTAACTATGCCCGTACTGTTCACTATGGAAAAGACTCATTACCCCGCACGAATCCCCAATCTAAAAGGCAAAATGCGGGCAAAGAAAGCAGAAATCATGACCTTTACTGCCGATGACATCCCCGGCTTGGATCGAGGCAAGATCGGCGATCCCGGTTCCCCCACCAAGGTTCCCCGTATGTTCCCCCCTGTTATGCCCGAACCCGGCATGGTCATTAACGAAGGTTCCGTCTCTGCAGATGTCAACAAACTCATTGAGCTGTTGTCTGCAGACGGTATGATTTAAGGAGGTCCGGATTATGGATAAAAGCGCATACAAGAATATGTGGGTACATATTGAACACGACGGTAACGTAGTACATCCTGTCTCTCTGGAGCTGTGCTGCGAGGTTCGCAAGCTCTGTGACCTGTCCGGCGATAAACTGATTGCCGTCATTGCAGGGAATCTGCCCGAAGATGAAATTGATAAGGTCCGCGACTGTGGAATCGATGGGATTATTAAGGTCTGTGGTTCCGGCTATGCTCGCTACAACACCGAAGCATATACCAATCTGTATACTGTACTTTGCAAAAAATATAATCCCTCTGCTGTCTTCGTTGGCGGTACTACAAACGGTCGTGACTTTGCGCCTCGTTTCGCTGTTCGTCTGGAAACAGGCTGTACCTCCGACGCAACAGAAGTCATTTACAATCCCGACACCACCGATATCGAATTTGTAGAACCTGCAGCAGGCGGTAAGATTATGGCTGTTATCACCATTCCCGAGCTGCGTCCTCAGGTTGCTACCATTCGTCCCGGTACCTTCAAGTATATTCCCGTGGGGAGAAAAATGATGATTGAAATGGTATACGAGGAAATCAGCTTCGATCCTGCTCTGATTCGCACAAAGCTGCTGGAATTCAACGCAAACGCATTTGACCCCGAGCTGGATATCGCAGACACCGAAGTGATCGTTTGTGTTGGCAACGGTCTCAAGGACGAAGAATCTCTGGGTCGCTACCGTGAACTGGCTGCTCTGCTGGGCGGTAAGATTGCATGCACCAGACCTCTTGTTGACCGCGAATACCTGCCCTACAAGCTGCAGGTTGGTCAGTCCGGCGTGATGATCAAGCCTAAGCTGTATTTAGGCTTCGGCATCAGCGGCGCGGTAAACCACATTACAGGCGTAGACGCAGGAAAGTTTGTTGCCATAAACAAAGACCCCAACGCAGTCATTTTTAACTATTGCGACTACGGCATCGTAGGCGATATGGATGAAGTCTGCGATGCATTGATTGCGGCAATCAAAGCAAGATAATCCCTTGTGCCACACTCCGAAACTGTAGTTTTATTTCTTGACATTTTCAAAGTCAACATTGTTTCCTTGTTCAATATATTCATTGCCTATATTCAATTGCCTTTCCATTCAAAACTACAGTTTCGGAGTCTTCATAATTCATACTTGTATTTCAGCTGTTTCGAATGACGCGGCAGAAGCCGTGACTATACGGGTCAGCACATTCGAAACAGCTTCTTTATTCGATTTACAAGCTTTTGTCTCCCATTTCACTCCAATCAAACAGAACAGCCTGAAATTTTGATGCGTTCTCTCCTTAGGCAATGATGTTCCGATACAAACCTCTTCCCGTGTCAGATTTCAGGCTGTTATTGGATAAAAATGATTACAGGGAATTCTGAACAAAAATCGATAATTTAAATTTTGTACCAAAAACTTCCTTGAAAAGCATAAGACGTTCGGCATCTTAACTCCGGGCGTCTTATGCGCAATCCCGAGCAGAAAGGGTTGGCCATACATGAAAAAAGCAACCGTATCCGTACGAACAGTAGAACGGTTACCTAAATATTTAGCCTATCTAAACGATATGAAGGAAAAAGGACACCACCGTGTTTCCTCTGCTTCTATCGCTGAAGCTCTTGGTGCTACCTCCTCCCAGGTCCGTCAAGACATCGCCACATTTGGCAACTATGGATCAACAGGCTACGGGTATGAAATCAATCGACTTTCCAATGAAATCAAAGAAATTCTTGATTTAAACACTACACACGAGGTTGCGATCATTGGTGTTGGCAGCCTCGGTCACGCTCTTTTGGAGCATCTCGATTTTAATAAATACGGGTTTCATGTGTTTGCGGGTTTTGATGTAAATCCCGACTTGATCGGTACTGAGATCAATGGTGTTCCCATCTATGCAACATCTGAGCTGGGGAAAATTCTGACAGATAATTTTGTGGATATTTGTATTTTGACATTGTCTCAAAAAGCAGCTAAACCTGTTGCCAAGCAGTTATATGACCTCGGAGTTCCCGCAATCTGGAACTTCACAAATGTATTCCTGGATTTACCGAAAAACATTTTTGTCCGGGATATTGATTTTTTAGGAGATTTATTTGTGCTTTCCTACCAGCTTTCTACTCAAACCGATAGAAAGAAGCAATCTGTAAAAGTGCAAAATGAATAATAAATTTGTATAAAACAACTCGGATCATTTACCTCCTTTTAGCTTTTCCATCTAACTCACGGTTGTGTTCCGAGTTGTTTACCCATAAAAGGAAACAAATAGACAAAAGAAAGGAAGTAACAATGGCAAACTATAACAAACTGACTCCCGAACTGTTGGAACAGCTTCGCACCATCGTTGGTGACGACCGCTTCCAGGCAGGTGCAGAAATCCATCCGGATTTCTGTCATGACGAAATGCCCATTTACGGCAAGTACAACCCCGATTGCGTGTGCGAAGTTCTGACCACAGAAGAAGTGTCCGCAATCATGAAGCTGTGCAACGACAATCTGATTCCCGTAACCGTTCGCGGTGCAGGTACCGGTCTGGTTGGCGGCGCAGTTCCTCTGTGCGGTGGTGTCGTAATCCGCACCGCTAAAATGAATAAGATTCTCAGCTATGATATGAAGAACCTGTGCGTACATATTCAGCCCGGTGTTCTGCTGTGCGACCTGGCTGCAGATGCACTGGCTCATGGACTGATGTATCCCCCCGATCCCGGTGAAAAGACCGCAACCGTCGGTGGTAATGTCAACACAACCGCAGGTGGCATGCGTGCAGTTAAGTACGGTACAACTCGTGACTATGTTATGGCTATGACCGTAGTTCTGCCTAACGGTGATATCATTGAACTGGGCAAGACTGTATGCAAAACCAGCTCCGGCTACAGCTTGCTGCATCTGATGGTTGGTTCTGAAGGCACTCTGGGTGTCGTCACCGAGCTGACCATGAAGCTGATTCCTGCACCTAAGGCAGACGTTAGCTTGATTCTGCCTTTTGCAGATATTGAAACTGCAATTGCATCTGTTCCTACCATCAAACTGGCAGGTCTGGATCCTCAGTCCATTGAATTCATGGAACGCGATATTGTTGATTCTTCCGCAGCATTTACAGGAAACGTTGTATTCCCCACAGAAGTGGACGGCGAAGAAGTCGGTGCCTACATTTTGCTGACTCTGGTAGGCGACAGCGAAGAAGCTCTCGAACCCAAGCTGGAAATCATTGGCGAACTGATGGAAGTAATCGGTGCTTACGATGTTCTTGTTGTGGACACTCCCAATGTGAAAAAGGAAGTTTGGGCAGCTCGCAGTGCA